>CANGWT010000073.1 GCA_947457745.1 Burkholderiaceae bacterium
GGGCAGCATTAAATTCTGCTCACAAGTAAGGCTTGTAAAAATACCTCGCTCCTCGGGACAATAACCAATTCCCAGTCTAGCAACTTGATGTGTTGGCATGCCCATGACATCATGTTCGTTGACTTTGATTGACCCAGTTCTATTAGTAACTAAGCCCAAAATAGCTCTTAGGGTTGTTGTTCGCCCTGCTCCATTGCGGCCTAACAAGCAGACAACCTCACCTTTGCTGACCGACAAATTGATCCCATGCAACACATGGGATTCGCCATACCACGCGTTGAGATTTTTGATTTCTAAGGCTGGAGCGCTCATATCCTGATTAATGCCCTTGCAGTTCGGAGTCGGCGGTACCCATATACGCCTCCATCACCTGATGATTTTTCGAAACCTTCTCGTAGGAGCCCTCAGCAATGACTTCGCCACGCTGTAAAACGGAGATAGTAGTTGCAATATTGGCCACTACCTTCATGTTGTGCTCCACCATCAAAACCGTCCTACCTTTTGATACCTTTTTAATGAGCTCGGTTATAAGATCAACGTCTTCGTGGCCCATCCCCTGAGTTGGTTCATCAAGTAACATTAACTCAGGGTCCATGGCGATAGTGGTTGCAATTTCGAGAGCGCGCTTTCTTCCATATGGAAGGTTGACCGCTAGTTCATTTGCAAATCTATTCAGATCAACCTGGTCAAGCGCCTCCATCGCGCGCGTATTTAATACATCTACGGAATTTATATTTCGCCAAAAATAAAATGAGCTGCCTAATGAGCGCTGCATCCCAAAGCGAACGTTTTCAAGCACTGTCATATGAGGGAATACCGCCGATATTTGAAAAGAGCGGATGATGCCCTTGCGCGCAATCTGAGAGGGCTTTTCAGCACTAATATCCATGTCGTTAAACAGGATTTTTCCAGAACTTGGCTCTAAAAACTTTGTTAATAAATTAAAGCAGGTTGTTTTTCCAGCCCCATTAGGGCCAATCAGTGCATGTATAGCCCCACGCTCAATAGCTAAGTTCACCTTATTTACCGCAATGAAGCCATTAAACGATTTTGTGAGGTCTTCCGTTTGAAGGATGACGTTTTCTTTGCCCAAGTTGCCTAGACTTTCAAAAAATATATCAGATAAAGAATAGCCCAATTACAGTTGATCACGTATAGTGCTAACCCTATGCTAAACCGCCTTGCTCTTGGCATGTTGGTATTTTGTGAGTTCCCTGTTATTGCCTAGGCCCACCATATTTTTAATGTGGTTTTAGCTGCAACTTTTAATTAAAAACGGCCATTTATTCTTGAGCGCAAGCCCAGCCAAGATCAGCAAGCTCACCCGCCTTCTTGCCATTTTCAGAGGCATCGCTCGCGTTGGCATTCCCATCTAAGGCTCTTTTAGTGATGCCATGCAAGATCGCCGATATTCTAAATAAGTTGTAAGCCATTAAAAAACGCCAGTGTTCGACGACTGACCTACCAATTTGTTTTTCATAAAGGGCAATATACTGCGCTTCGCTCGGAATTCCGAGAGTGGCCAAGTCTAGCCCTTGTATTCCACGCCAAAGGGTGGGTGCGATTCTCCAGGCCATGCATTGATATGCAAAATCAGCCAAAGGGTTGCCGATCGTAGAAAGCTCCCAATCTAAAACACCAATGATGCTCAAATTGGTTTTGTGAAAGATGAGATTGTCCATGCGAAAGTCGCCATGGATCAGTGAGGCTTCATCTTCAGATGGAATATGCTCGGGCAACCAATCCATTAGCTTCATAAGAGAGCTGGGGATGGCAATGTTTGCCTCGCGCACCTGCCTAGACCAACGGGTGACTTGTCTTGCAAAATAATTTCCAGGCTTACCAAAAGTTTCTAATCCAAGGGACGCATAATCTAGGCGATGTATGGCGGAAATAGTGTGATTCATTTGTTCGTAAATCTGCTGACGCTCACTAGACTTCAGGCCTGGCAAAGATTGGTCTTCAAAGACCCGACCGTCCAAATATTCCATAATGAAAAAGGCTGTCCCAACAATGCTTTCATCCTCACAATAAGCCAACATTTGGGGGACGGGGACACCTGTGCCGGCCAGCGCTTTCATGACGCGATACTCTCGATCAACCGCATGTGCTGATGGCAATAAAACCCCGCTCGGTTTTTTCCTGAGTACGTAATGCACATTGCCGGCACTAATTTTGTATGTAGGGTTTGATTGGCCCCCTGTGAGCTGGCTCAGCTCAATCGGGCCCCTAGCAAGACCTAGACCTTTTAAATACTGACTCAGTGGCCCATGAAAGGAGGAGGCGTTCATCGCTTAACTTATTTACAGGCCACTAACAAGGTGTCCGCCATCGACAACAATAGTTGCCCCAGTCATTGCTTTACTTGCATCAGAGGCTAAGAGTAATAATGCCCCATTTAAATCTTCCAAATTATTGAAGCGCCGTGAAGGTATGCGCGCCAGAATTTTTTGTCCGGCCTCACTTTGCAGAAATTCTCGATTGAGGTCAGTAATTACATAACCGGGTAACAGGGCATTGACTCGGATTTGATGGCGCGCTAATTCAAGGGCCATTACTTTTGTGAGCTGGATCACGGCCGCTTTTGAGATGACATAAGGCCCCACTCCACCGATGACTCTTTCCCCTAAGATAGAGGCAATATTGACAATATTTCCTGGTGTATTAGCGGCCGCTAGGCGCCGCGCCGCTTCAGTGGCAACTAACCAACAGCCCTTTAGATTGGTGTCGATTACTCGATCCCAATCTTCCTCAGTTTGATCAAGTAGCTTGCGATTGATACTCATGCCGGCATTATTGATAACGATCGTTGGCAATGACCACTGCGCAAGTTCATCAAAACACTTCGCTACATTTTTTTTGCTTGTGACGTCTAACTCAAATGCTTTTGCTTGGCCACCCAATCGGGTAATTTCATTTACAACAGACTGCAGTTGATCTATTCGGCGTGATGCGATGGCTACTTTTGCGCCTGCTTGAGACAGCAGCATTGCGCAGTGTTTGCCAATGCCGCTAGATGCGCCCGTAATAAAGGCTGTTTTGTTATCTAAGCGAAACAGCTGACCGATATCCATTACTTAAGCTCTTTGTTTGCAATCATTTTTCGAGCCATGCTCCAGCGGTGAACCTCACTTGGCCCATCATAAATTCTAAAGCCACGCATATCTTTAAAAATTTTCATCAGTGCGGTCTCACCTGTGACGCCTTGCCCGCCCAGTATTTGTACGCAACGATCTACCACTCGCCACTCGGCCTCAGAGCAAATGACTTTAGCGCGACTAGACTCAAAATTGCAACGCTGCCCTTGATCCAAAAGCCAAGCGGTATGCCAAATATTTAGTCGAGAGGTTTGTAGATCCATATCGTTATCTGCCAACATAAATCCAACGCCCTCATGCTCGCCTAACATTTTCCCAAAGGCCTCTCTTTTCTTTGCGTAGGCAATGGCAATGTCTTGCGCGCGTTGTGCTTGACCAAGCCAACGCATGCAATGGGTTAGTCGCGCAGGCGCTAAACGTACTTGGGCATTTTTAAAGCCCTTACCAAGCTCACCCAATATTTGCTTGGAAGAGACACGTAAATTTGTAAACTGAAGAACGCCATGCCCGCCAGTAAAGCAGCTATCCATCGCATCCATATTTCGAACAAGCTCAATGCCAGGGACATTCATGTCTGATAAAAACATGGTCGCAGAGCCGTCTTCACTGCGAGCCATGATGATGACAAAGTCAGCTCCATCGGCTCCGGTAATAAACCACTTTTGACCATTAATAAGATAGTCTTCACCATCTTTAGTGGCTGTAGTCATGAGCATTGAAGGGTCTGAGCCCGCTCCCGGAGCGGGCTCTGTCATGGCAAAGCACGAACGAATTTTTCCTGCAACTAAGGGGCGAAGCCAGCGCTCTTTTTGTTCTGGACTGGCAATTTCTTCCAGCAAATGAATATTACCTTCATCGGGCGCGTGGATATTCATCGCAGTCGGCCCTAGCGAGGAGTAGCCGGCTTCTTCAAAAATGATGGCTTTTTCTATATGGCTTAAACCTAAGCCCCCCATTTCAATAGAGGCATGGGGTGTCAGCAATCCTGCCTTACGTGCTAACTCCATTAAATCTTTAC
Source organism: Burkholderiaceae bacterium (assembly GCA_947457745.1). Taxonomy (GTDB): domain Bacteria; phylum Pseudomonadota; class Gammaproteobacteria; order Burkholderiales; family Burkholderiaceae; genus Polynucleobacter. The sequence goes on from CANGWT010000073.1 coordinate 4,117, forward strand.
GGAGATCCTCATCGGGGCCATGCTCATTTTGGCGTGGGTCTTTTTCGAACGGAATGACTTGATCGCGAATAAATGATCGCGTTCGATCCCGCAACCCTTCTAGTTTGGGCGTTAAAGAGAAGTCCATCGTTTGATTGTAATGGCAGGTAAAACTGAAATCACACTTAAAATCTCCTATGGGTAGCTGCCTTGCAATTCAACATGGGAGCGTTTTTGTGAGAAAAGCTTTTCTTGTAATTGTCAGCGCCTTAATCCTGAAGTTTGCATAGAATGCCTATTTCTTGAATTAAATCAATGGCTTACAAATATTAGCCTGAATTTGCCTATATTTTGATGTCCTTTGTTTCACGTGAAACAAACAAAATGCTATGATCATCGCCCTATCTAAGGTAAATCATGCGTTATTCAAAGAACTTCGATGTCATTGTGGTGGGTGGCGGTCACGCCGGAACCGAGGCCGCCCTTGCTGCCGCAAGAATGGGGTGCGACACCCTGCTTGTAACGCATAGCATTGAGAGTTTGGGCGCCATGAGCTGCAACCCTTCAATCGGTGGAATTGGCAAAGGCCATTTAGTTAAAGAGATTGATGCTATGGGTGGTGCCATGGCAGCAGCTACCGATGAGGCTGGCATTCAGTTTCGGATATTGAATTCAAGCAAGGGCCCTGCCGTACGGGCAACTCGCGCACAAGGTGACCGCGTTTTATATAAAGCAGCAATTCGTCATCGTCTTGAGAATCAAGAAAATCTGACCCTTTTCCAAGCCGCTGTAGATGATCTCCTGGTCCAGGGGGATGAAGTTCAGGGCGTAGTTACGCAAATGGGTCTGAAGTTTATGGCCAAGAAGGTGGTGTTAACTGCCGGCACTTTCTTGGATGGCAAGATTCATGTTGGTTTAAATAACTATGCTGGAGGCCGAGCCGGTGATCCAGCGGCCACCTCTTTGTCTTCTAGGCTGAAGGAGCTAAAGCTTCCCCAGGGGCGCCTAAAAACCGGCACTCCACCAAGGATTGATGGGCGCACGATTGATTTTTCGGTAATGTTGGAGCAGCCAGGAGATTTGGATCCTGTCCCTGTTTTTTCCTATTTAGGTCGGCCTGAGCAGCATCCCAAGCAAGTTCCCTGCTGGATCTCTCATACAAATGAGCAAACACACGACATTATTCGGGCTGGCTTAGATCGTTCCCCGATGTACACCGGTGTTATTGAGGGGGTTGGTCCACGCTATTGCCCTTCTATTGAGGACAAGATACATCGTTTTGCCTCTAGAAATAGTCACCAAATCTTTTTAGAGCCAGAAGGCCTAACAACGAATGAGTTTTACCCTAATGGCATTTCTACTAGCTTGCCTTTTGATGTTCAGTGGGATTTGGTGCGCAGCATTCGTGGCCTAGAGTCTGCAGTGATTGTGCGCCCTGGCTATGCGATTGAGTACGACTTTTTTGATCCACGGCATTTGCGCCATAGTTTGGAGACCAAGTCAATTGCAGGCCTGTACTTTGCAGGCCAAATTAATGGCACAACTGGCTATGAAGAGGCTGCCGCCCAAGGCATGCTTGCGGGTATCAACGCTGGTTTGGCAGCCCAGGGCAAAGAACCTTGGGCGCCTAAGCGCAGTGAGTCCTACATTGGCGTTTTAGTAGACGACCTTATTACTTTGGGCGTCCAAGAGCCCTATCGTATGTTCACTAGCCGTGCGGAATACCGCCTGAGCCTGCGTGAAGACAATGCAGATCTCCGTCTCACTGCTGCTGGTCGTGAATTAGGCCTGGTGGATGATTACCGCTGGAGTACGTTTTGCAGGAAACAAGAGGCTGTTTCACGTGAAACATCTCGCTTGCAAGATATTTGGATTGGTCCAAAACATACATCAGCAAAGGCCGTTTCTGAGCTTTTGGGCCAAGATTTGTCTCATGAGTGTAGTTTGGCAGACCTTTTAAGGCGCCCCGGCATTACTTATGAGGCAGTTACTAGTTTGGCTGAGGGCCTTTGGTCGCCAGGAGCCCTGGATCACGACTTAGGTTTGGCACAGCAAATTAGTGACCAGGTTGAAATTTCGATTAAATATCAAGGCTATATAGATAGGCAGGCTCTTGAGATTGCACGGCAAGAGCATAACGAGACCTTCCCACTGCCGGAGGCTTTGGATTACAGCCAAGTTCTTGGTTTATCCAAAGAGGTTCAGCAAAAACTCAATTTGCATAAGCCTGGAACCTTGGGTCAAGCCGGGAGGATATCTGGCGTTACACCTGCAGCCCTCTCCCTGCTATTGGTCCACCTTAAAAAGGGTATAGGCCGCACCCAAGAAGAAATCCATGAGTAATGATTTGGTTTCTTTGGGTATTGAGAGTTTGGGCCTCAATCTTAACTCTGCCAACATGGCTGATTTAGAGCTTTTCTTGCAGGAAATGGGTCGCTGGAATCAGGTGCATAACTTGACTTCTATTGAGGGCGAAAAGAACTCTGTTCGACTCCATCTTATTGATTCTATTACAGTTTTGCCAGTAATGCGCCGATTTCTCGACTTATTAAATCCTAAAATCGCAGACCTTGGATCGGGCGGCGGCTTACCTGCAATCCCGATTGCCATTCTGCAGCCAGACTGGCAATTGACCTTAATTGAGGCTATTCGTAAAAAAACGGCATTTTTGCAGCACGTGCGTGGACGGCTGGATTTAAAGAACATTCAAGTCTTGAGCGAGCGCGTTGAAGCTGTGGCGAAGTCACAGCCCGGCCAGTTTGATGCAGTGATTTCGAGGGCATTTACCAATCTGGCTCACTTTTTAGAGCTCTCCCTGCCCCTGCTTAAGCCTAATGGCTTGATATTTGCAATGAAGGCTAAGCGCGCAGACGAAGAGTTACAAAATGTTTGTATGGACGACTGGCGGCTCGTAGCGGATGTGCCATTGCAGATTCCGAATTTGATGGTGGAGCGCAGGCTTTTAGTCTTATCCCCCGTGAGAAAATTACCCCTTTAAAACACGACAATTTTAAGAAAAATTATGGCCAAAATATTTTGCATTGCGAACCAAAAAGGCGGCGTAGGAAAAACTACTACCGCTGTTAATTTGGCTGCTGGTTTAGCTGGACATCAGCAACGTGTTTTGTTGGTGGATTTAGATCCACAGGGTAATGCGACGATGGGGTCTGGAATTGAAAAAGCAGACCTCAGTAGTACGGTGTATCAAGTGTTGATTGGTCTCTCGTCAGTGAAAGAGTCCGCAGTACCTTGCGAGAGCTCAGGATACGATGTGTTGCCGGCAAACCGTGACTTGGCTGGCGCAGAAATTGAGTTGGTAGATTTAGATTCGCGCGAACAAAGATTGAAAGATGCGCTCGCTCTGGTTGCGAATGACTATGACTTTATTTTGATTGACTGTCCCCCTGCGCTATCTTTGTTAACGCTCAATGGACTGTGTGCGGCGAACGGCGTTATCGTGCCAATGCAATGTGAATATTTTGCATTGGAAGGTTTGTCAGATTTAGTAAACACGATTAAGCAGGTCCACGCAAACTTAAATCCTGATTTGGTGATCATCGGCCTATTGCGTGTGATGTTTGA
>CANGWT010000074.1 GCA_947457745.1 Burkholderiaceae bacterium
ATAAAAAAGTGGTGACTGCTGACGATACATTCACAGCGGACGATGCCTATCGCTTGGCATGTGAAGGTACGGCTATCCTCTGGAAGGGGGATTTTCAAAATGCCCGACAGCTATTGCAGGCAATGGTTCGACGCATAGATAAACCTTCAAAAAAATCGAAGCGTGCAGGCAAAAGACTGGATAGGTCAGATGAGCCCGTTATCCAGAAGACGGCAAAAGATATTTTCAATCAACATCGCCTGATTCAATCTCAACGAGCCCGTATATTGGGGATGTTGTTAATTCAATGCAATTTAGATCACACGATTTCATTACGCCGAGCACCAGATATTTCCCAAGCATGTATCGAGGCATACGGTACTGTTACTCAATCATATGTGGTTTCTTTGCGCGAACTCTTGGGCGTAGTAAGCGCTCATGAATGGCGCAAAAATGGTTTGCCTATTCTGGCAGATGAAAATGGCGCGCCAGTTTACGTTCATCCGCATTACGGGGTTTTCTCACCCATTCGCGGCGAGTACATTGAGCTAGTTTGTAATACCCCCTTACCCAAATCTCTTGATGGGATATCCTCAGCTTTTGATATTGGTGTTGGTACCGGTGTGCTGTCGATTATTTTGGCAATGCGTGATGTCCAAAAAATTGTTGCCACCGATCAAGATGATCGAGCGCTTACGTGCGCCAAAGAAAATATTGCACTCTTGGATTTGGGCTCTCAAATAGAAATTGTGAAGGCTAACTTATTTCCAGCAGGAAAGGCTTCATTAATTGTTTGTAATCCACCCTGGGTGCCTGCAAGACCTAGTTCCACTTTAGAGCATGCGGTTTACGATCCAGAGAGTCAGATGCTCAAAGGATTTTTAGTAGGATTGAAAGATCATTTGCTGCCTCAAGGTGAGGGCTGGTTGATTCTGTCTGATTTGGCCGAACATCTTGAGCTCAGATCCCGAGAGGAGCTGCTTTCCTGGATTGAAGATGCTGGATTAGTTGTTCTTGACCGTATCGATACCAAGCCAAAACATCCGAAGATATTTGATGAGTCAGACTCCCTTCATTTTGCAAGAGCAGCTGAAATCACGTCACTCTGGCGCTTACAAATTCATCAGAAGCATTAGCATCTAGTAAACCTTCTTAATACCCTTGGAGCATGCAGGCCTTTCACGTAAAGGGTTGTTGGTGGGTATAACATCCAATAAAATTAATGAGAATAATTATCATCTTTCATTTTTAAGTTGATGTGTGTAAGGGCTTTGTTTCTTGATAGGCAAAAAATTAAAGATTAGTGCATCCAAGCTCATTCCTCTTTGGGTGATTGGGGTGCATATTTCCATTATTTTTGTAGTGGGAATATTTCAAGAGAGAGCCCCACAGACTTTTGTGCCAGAGAGACTTATTCTTAGCCTGGAAAATGCTCTTGACGATCGCTCCATATCCAAAGCATCAAAACAAACTCAGGACATGAATGTAGTTAACAAGAATCTTGCACAAACGATTGCGAAGGACTCAATTAATTATGAGTCAAGCATATCGCCTTCGACAGCTAAAACCTTTCGTGATAGAGATATTTTTTTAAATCCAAAACCAATTTACCCCCTTTTAAGCAGACGTATGCGTGAACAAGGTGCCGTTCACCTCAAGTTATGCATAGATGAGCGAGGTCATGTGGAAAGTATTATCTTGGCCAAAAGTTCTGGCTATAAAAATCTTGACAGATCCGCTATGGAGGGCGTTAGGGAGTGGAAATTTTCTGCCCTAGGGCCTAAGGATCAGGTCTTATCTCACTGCTACCATCTGCCAATCCACTTCAGGTTAGAGACTTAAATTGAACTCAGATTTAAACAACTCGATAGATGATGGCGGGACTCCTCAATTGAATTTAGATAAGGTGATTGTCAGTACGACTTTGTTTGGCAAAGAGAAAACCATTGTCATCATGCATGATGGCGAAAGATATACTTTAAGAATTACTAAATTAAAGAAGCTTATTTTGACTAAATAGCGACGCACTAATTTATTAGCCAGCAAAAGTATTTTGATATGCAATTAGCCAGCGATTTGATGTTTTTATCTCTGGAGATTGCATATGAAGCAAAAAAAATTGGCTTGGGCTTTACGCTTGGCCTTAGTTTTTGGGTGTTCCTTGACCTCGGGCATTCAGGCTAAGGAAATAGATTTACCTAGAATAGATATTGTCGGCAGCGAGGAAAATGCACGTTCGAAAATTCCGGGTACGGTCGATGTAATTAATCAAAAGCAGTTGGAGTTACTTCAGCCCTTATCTATTCAAGATGCTCTGAAGACTATTCCGGGTATCAATATCCGGGGTGATGAAGGTGGCTTAGGTTCCATTCCCAATATTGGTATTCGTGGACTCAATCCGAGTCGTAGCCAGAAGGTGCTGTTATTAGAGGATGGCGCACCTATTCATCCCAGCCTATTTATTTCTAGCGCCTCTTACTACAGTCCGCCCGTTGATCGCATGAGTGGCATTGAAGTTTTAAAGGGGGCATCAGGCTTGCAGTATGGTCCATCTAATATTGGCGGAGTGATTAATTACCTGACTAAGACTCCGGAGGAGGGCTTTAAGCTTTCTGGTAAAGCGGGTAACTATGGTTATCAATTTGCTCAAATTGAGGCCGGCGGAAAGTCGGAAAGCAATGGAGCTATCGCAGGTATCAACATTATCAAGTCAGATAGTGATGGATACCAAGAAAATGGATTCAAGATGTACGACATTCTGTTCAAGGGTGGGGTGGCCATTGATCAAAATCAATGGCTAAGTCTTAAATATACCCACTATGACAACAATATTAATACCTCATATGTCGGCTTGAGGCCAAATCAATATGACGCTCGATTTTCAGGAAATCCCGCTCCCAATGATTACTTTATTACGCAGAGAAATGCCGTTGATCTGAATCACTCTTGGGAGCTCGGCACTGGGACAAAACTGAACACATTGCTGTACTGGATTCGCTTAGATCGAGATTACTGGCGTCAAGTCATCAGTGGTCGTACTTCGGATAAAACGAGTTTTACTCCGTGCAATGGTGATAATGATTGTATGTTTGGGCGAAATCGTGAATTTCAAATGCTTGGAGTAGATTCACGAGTGACTCATGCTTATGAGGCAATGGGTATGAGTAATGAGTTTGAATTCGGACTGCGCTTACATACTGAGACGCAATCAAATCAGTTGGTGGCATCCCGAAGTTTAGCGAAGTCCGGAAGAGTGTCTGGGCATGAAGAAAATAAAGCCAATTCTGTAGCCCTCTTTGCGCAAAATAGTTTTTTGCTATCAAAAGACTTTGCAGTTACTCCTGGGATACGTGTTGAAAGTTATAACCAGTCTCGAAATAATGTTCTGACAGAAAAGTCAGGGAGTGCAAAGAATTTAGAAACTGTTCCGCAAATTGGAGCAAGCTGGCAACTGATTCCAGAATTACAGCTTTACTCGAGCGTATATAAGGGATTTGCGCCCGCTCAATTGGCAACTGCCATTAGCGACAAGGGCGTAGATCAGCAATTGGATCCTGAGAGATCAACTAATTTTGAGTTTGGTCTACGGGGTGTCAATAATCGCTTTAGCTATGATGCGGCGATATTTAGCATGGACTTTAGCAATCAAATCGTAAATCAAAGTCTTGCTGCGGGTATTAGCAAAGCGAATGGCGGTAAGAGCTTGCATCAGGGCATGGAGTTATCGTTGGCATACGGACTTGAGTCTGGATGGGGTCTGAGTGGGAATCTGACTTATATCCCAGTTGCTAAATTTGTTGGTAACTCATCTATGGGAAAAGATGGAAACCGTATTCCATACACATCCGAGTTAGTGTCGAATTTGGGTGTCAGCTATCAGAAAAATGGCCTCAATACCTTAGTTAGTCTGAATTACTTATCACCTCAATTTGCCGATTCGGCAAATACTGTCTTGCCAAACTCCATTGGCACTCTTGGAGAAATATCGGCCATTACCACTGTTAATTGGAGCATGAATTATGCGATCAATAAAAGTTTAAAAGTATTCGGTGTAGTGAATAACTTATTAAACAAGCGCTATATTGCTAGCAGAAGTCCTGATGGTATTTTTGCTGGCGCACCAATCAATTTTCAGGCAGGTATGAGTTACCAGTTTTTCTGATGCAGTAGATAGCTTGTTGTAAGTTTTTCTATCTCAGCCAATTATTTAGCAAATAGCTGGCTGGGATCCTCGAATGCCTTGAATTCTAGTGCATTGCCAGCAGGATCGAGAAAGAACATCGTGGCTTGCTCGCCCACTTTTCCTTTGAAGCGAATTTGTGGCTCGATGATGAATTTCATGCCACTACTGTTCAATTTATCCGCCAACGCATGCCAATCTGGCATTGTCAGCACAACCCCGAAATGTTTTACGGGAACTTGATGTCCGTCAACCTCGTTTGAAGCTGTATGACTGCATTCTTCAGGTGCAAGGTGGGCAACCAATTGGTGCCCAAAGAAGTCAAAATCAATCCATTCATCAGAGCTGCGACCCTCTGCACAACCTAGGGTGCTGCCGTAAAAAGTTCGAGCCGCTTCCAGGTTATCTACAGGAAAAGCCAGGTGGAAAGGTTGAATATTTGACATAGCGGTCCTTGGCAAGATGTGGGAATGAGCTTGGCGCGCTCAAATGGTTGTAATGACAAAGTTTAGTATATTGAGAGCATAAATATAAAACTGTTACACGGAGACAAAAATGATCACTTTTCAATTGGGTAGGCTTTGCCGCTCTATCGCCCAAGTAAGCCTTATCCTTGGTTTTTCTGGTTTGGTACATGCCGCTTATCCGGATAGGCCAATCAAACTCATCGTACCTTATCCTCCCGGTGGGGCTACCGATGTCATTGGAAGAATTCTAGCCAAGAATTTAGGCGAATCTTTAGGTCAGCAAGTGTTAGTTGAGAATCGTGGTGGAGCTGGTGGCAACATCGGTGCAGAAGCGGTAGCTAAGGCAAATCCAGATGGCTATACCTTATTGATGGGTGCAGTCACCTCACATTCCACTATGGCTACGCTTGAAAAGGGCAAGCTACGTTACGATCTTCTGAAGGATTTCGCTCCAGTCATGATTGTGGGTTCTGTACCATTGGTGGTGGTGGTTAATCCCAATGTTCCTGTAAGGACCTTAAAAGGCTTAGTAGATTACGCAAAAGCCAATCCGGATAAATTAAATTACGCCTCTTCCGGCGCGGGCGCACCACAGAGAATGGGTGCAGAAATTTTCCAAAAAGAAGCGGGTCTCAAAATCACGCACGTACCATACAAGGGTAGTGGCCCAGCTATGACCGATTTGGTGGCGGGACAAGTCAACATGATGGTGGAAACAGTTCCGGCTGCATTGCCGTTTATCAATGCTGGGCAATTGCGCCCCTTAGCTGTGACAACGGCAAAACGCATTTCGATGTTGCCTGATGTTCCTACGACCGCTGAATCTGGCATGCCTGCTCTGGAGGTGAGCTCTACCTTTGGCGTTCTAGCGCCAGTCGGCACACCTATGCCTATCGTTGATCAGTTGAATAGTGCTATCGCTAAACTATTGCTCAATCCTGAAGTCAAGGAAGCATTCCTAAAGCAGGGCGTTTACGCTGCAGCGCCATCTAAGCCTAAGAAATCAGCTGAGTTGCTAGCTGCTGAAGTCAAGCGTTGGGAAAAAGTAATTAGAGAAGCCGATATCAAAGCTGAGTAAAAACCATTTATTTTTAAGTTAAAGAATTATTTATGACAAGTAATGCTAATAAAGAAAAAAAGCAGCCTACAGAGAGTGGTCTGCGTAAGGGCTTAACCAGTTACGGCGATAAAGGCTTCTCCTTGTTTTTGCGCAAAGCATTTATTAAGGGTGCTGGCTATACCAATAGCGCTCTGGATCGCCCCGTCATTGGCATTATTAATACTGGCAGTGCTTACAACCCTTGTCACGGCAACATGCCGCAACTGATTGAGGCTGTAAAACGTGGTGTGATGTTGGCTGGTGGCTTGCCGATGGATTTCCCTACTATCTCGATTCATGAAAGCTTCGCCGCTCCTACTAGCATGTATTTGCGTAACCTGATGTCAATGGATACCGAAGAGATGTTGCGAGCTCAGCCGATGGATGCGGTGGTGATGATTGGTGGTTGCGATAAAACCGTGCCCGCGCAAATGATGGGCGCGGCTTCTGCCGGTCTTCCGGCAATTCAACTGATTACCGGCTCCATGTTGACAGGCTCCCATCGAAGTGCGCGTGTGGGCGCATGTACTGACTGTCGTCGCTATTGGGGAAAATTCCGCGCTGGCGAAATTGATGAGGCTGAAAAAGATGAAGTGAATGATCAATTGGTAGCCAGTGTAGGCACCTGCTCAGTCATGGGCACTGCTAGTACGATGGCCTGTATCTCTGAAGCCCTCGGCATGACTGTGCCTGGTGGAGCGACGCCGCCTGCAGTCACTGCGGATCGCATACGGATTGCAGAAGAGACTGGTAGACGCGCTGTACAAATGGCAAAAGACGGCTTAACGATTGACAAAGTATTAACGGCAGATGCTTTTGAAAACGCGATGCGTGTTTTATTGGCTATCGGTGGCTCGACTAATGGCATCGTACATTTAGCGGCTATCGCTGGCCGCATGGGCCTAGAGATTGACTTGGAAGCGCTCGATAAGATGGGTGATGAGACGCCAGTGTTGGTGGATTTAAAGCCTTCTGGTGATCACTACATGGAAAACTTCCATGATGCTGGGGGTATGACTACACTGCTACGCGAGCTTAAACCTTTATTAAAACTCGATGCAATGACGGTAACGGGTCGCACTTTAGGTGAAGAGATTGATGCAGCTCCGCCAAGCTTTAAGCAAGATGTGGTGCGTCAGTTTAATAACCCTATCTATCCGCGCGGCAGTATTGCTGTCTTAAATGGCAACTTAGCCCCTGGTGGCGCCATCATTAAACAATCAGCAGCGAATGAAAAACTGATGGAGCATGAGGGTCGCGCTGTTGTTTTTGAAAACAGTGAAGACCTGGCCAATCGGATTGATAGTCCAGACTTAGATGTCACGGCAGATGATATTTTGGTACTTAAGAACATTGGCCCTAAAGGTGCACCTGGCATGCCTGAGGCGGGATATATTCCGATTCCGATGAAGCTTGCCCGTGCTGGCGTAAAAGATATTGTGCGAATTTCTGATGGGCGCATGAGTGGAACCGCGTTCGGAACAATTGTGTTGCACGTGACTCCAGAGGCAGCGGTAGGTGGGCCACTGGCGTTTGTAAACAATGGAGACCATATCCGCTTGAGCGTCAAGAATCGGGAGATTAGTTTGTTGGTCTCAGATGAAGAGTTGGCCAAGCGTGCAAAAGAGAATCCAGTGATAGAGCCAAGCGCAGAGCGCGGCTACCTAAAACTATTCTTAGATACCGTTACGCAAGCAGACAAGGGTGTTGACTTTGATTTCCTGAGAGCGGCCAAGATGGTGGGTAAGACACCAAAACGTTGAATCAATCAATATGATGAAAAATAGATGTAAAGAAAAACGCCACCCTGGTGGGTGGCGTTAGACTGTTACGTACTACAAAATGGTGGAGTCGGCGGGAATCGAACCCGCGTCCGCAAATCCTCTACAACAAGTTCTACATAC
>CANGWT010000075.1 GCA_947457745.1 Burkholderiaceae bacterium
GGCGCGCTGCCCCTCTGGACCAGCCTCCACCTCTTGACCCTGTTTTTTGAGTCGTCCTGCAATCCATTGCGGTAACTGCGCGCGCTCCAAAGAATCCAATTGGATTGCCATACCAGCCTCATCTAAGGCACTAAACCAAGCTGACGTCTTAGTTTTGCCGTCTAACCTTGGCAAAATAATGCAAACAATGGTGTCTGGCCCATCAGGCCCTGCTGCCTGTGATTCAATTTGAGTAGAAAACTGCTTCAGCGCTTCGGCACCATCACGCCCTGGTTTGCCTGTTGGGATACGTAACTCAACCCAACGCTTGTCGCCAAATAAGGACATGGTCTGACCAGCATTCAGGAGCTCACCCCAATCAAAGCCACGCTCCTGCAGGAGAACCTCTCGCTCGGTGTAACCCATTTTTTTAGCAATCGCTCTCAACTGATCTATTGCCTCCATCATTAGGAGAGGCTCATCCCCGCTAAAAATATACAGCGGCTTTAAAGCAGCAGCAGAATTGAGCGACTTCAGATGAATTTGGAGTGCATCACTCTTAACCATGTGAAGTACTCATCATTCCTTAAAAGCTTCTGGCTTTTGGTGCTCTTGCGGAGGCGGCAATGCGACGCAAGATCTGTACAGCAAGATCTCGGCGCATTAAGGATAGAAACTGCTGCATCTGCGCATCAGAAGCCAGAACAGTGGATACCGAGAAGTCCATATCTCGAGTTATGTAAATTTCAGCCTCTGGAACAATTTCTGTACCACCCTTATCAAATACTCTAAATCCAACACGAATATTGAGACGATAAGCTGAGATTTGACCATTGGCGTTGTAGGCCAAGATTTCACGCCCACTCACATCATTAGTAATCTCGAGGATCAGATCCGCATCGTTCGGATTAATAGCAACCTTAGTATCAGTTCCCGTCAAGATAGCTGTTTGCAAATCTCCCCGCAACGGTGGCGAAGGATTGCCTGTAATGGCAATAGCCTTAAAGGGTAAATCCACCATACCTCGTAAGCGAAAGCCACATGCTACTAGACCACTGACTGGGGTTAGCACCAGTAAACCCAGCAAGCTACGTCGAAGGTAATTTATGCGCATATGTTTATCTCTTTTCAAAATACCTGAGCGATTTAGGCAACGATATTAATGAGGCGACCTGGCACCACAATGACTTTTTTAGGTGCGGCACCATTTAATGCTTTCACAGCAGCTTCGCTTTGTAATGCCAAGGCCTCAATTTGCTCTTTGCTCGCATCAGCAGGTACACGAATATCACCTCTTAACTTGCCATTAATTTGTAACATCATAGTGAGCTCAGTTTGTACCAATGCAGCCTCTTCAACTATAGGCCAAGGTGCATCCAAGAGAGATCCGAAATACTTTTCGTATCCTAATTCATTCCAGAGGGCATGAGTTAAATGAGGAACTACTGGATACAGTACTCGAATCAAAATACCTAGGCACTCACGCAGTACAGCTGGACGCACTGCAGAACCTGTATCCAATTTGATTGGCTCTAAAACATTCAGCATCTTCATTGCGGCAGAGACAACGGTGTTGTATTGGCGACGCTGATAGTCAAAATTGGCTTGCTTTAGAACGGTGTGCACCTCACGACGTAACTCTTTTTCAGCATCATTTAAATCAGCAGGCAATATTTCCCCTGCAGCTTGAATCGCATCCGCTTGGCTAATGGAATACACCCAAACACGACGTAAAAAACGGGAGGCGCCCTCTACACCAGCACTAGACCACTCAAGCTGCTGCTCCGGTGGCGCTGCAAACATCACAAACAGACGTGCGGTATCAGCACCGTACTGATCAATCAATGCCTGTGGATCGACTCCATTGTTCTTACTCTTGGACATCTTCTCAACACCACCAATAATGACGGGTGTCCCAGAAGAATCGCCTCTTAACTTAGCTCCGCTTGGTCGACCTTTTTCATCTAATTCGAGTTCCACATCAAGCGGGTTCAACCAGGTCTTCTTGCCAGAAGCTTCTTCAGAGTAATAAGTCTCATTGAGCACCATGCCTTGGGTCAACAAGTTTTGAAACGGCTCATCAAAAGTGATGAGCTGAAGATCGCGCATGACCTTAGTCCAAAAACGTGCGTAGAGTAAATGCAAAATTGCATGCTCAATACCGCCGATATATTGATCCATCGGCATCCAGTATTCATTACGCTCATCGACCATCGTCTTGGCATCTGATCCGGTGTAGCGCATGAAATACCAAGAGGAATCCACAAAGGTATCCATGGTGTCAGTTTCACGACGCGCAGGTTTGCCGCACTGCGGACATTTCACATTTAAAAAGTCAGCGCGCTTATTGAGCGGGTTACCACTGCCATCTGGCACACAGTCTTCCGGAAGTACAACTGGTAAGTCAGCCTCAGGCACGGGGACTGCTCCACAACCTGGATTCTGATCATCTCCACAATGAATAATCGGAATCGGTGTACCCCAGTAGCGCTGACGAGAAATCCCCCAATCACGCAAACGGTATGTAGTTTTGATTTCGCCAATACCCATTTGTTCTAAATCTTTAGCCACAGCATCAACAGCATCTTCATGCGATAGACCATCGTATTTACCGCTATTAAGGCAAACCACCTCTTCTTTTTGGGCATACCAATCTTGCCAATGGCTAGTATTGAACATCTCCGAGGGAGAACGCAAAGCGATCACCTGCTTAATAGGCAAGTTGTATTTCAGGGCAAATGCAAAGTCACGCTCATCATGTGCAGGCACACCCATGACAGCGCCATCACCATAAGACATCAGTACATAGTTGCCCACCCATACTGGCACTGGCTCATTGGTCAAGGGGTGCGTCACATAAAGGCCAGTGAATATGCCCTCTTTTTCTTGGGTGGCGAGATCCGCCTCAATCACGCTTCCAGTTTTACATTTCTCAATAAAGGCAGCTAATTCTGGATTGTCAATGGCGGCCCGTGTTGCTAATGGATGCTCTGCCGCAACTGCGCAGAATGTCACACCCATGATGGTGTCAGCACGCGTGGTAAACACATAGAGCTGACCCTCTTGAACAAAGTTGCCATGGGCATCTTGGATCTCGTGCTTGAATGCAAAGCGTACGCCCCGACTTTTGCCAATCCAATTTTGTTGCATGGTCTTCACACGCTCAGGCCAACCCAAACCATCTAGACCTGACAAGAGCTGCTCAGCATAAGCGGTGATATTGAAGTAGTAACCTGGTATCTCACGCTTTTCTACTAAAGCACCTGAGCGCCATCCGCGCCCATCAATCACCTGCTCGTTTGCTAAAACAGTTTGATCAACGGGATCCCAGTTCACCACCTGCGTTTTACGGTAAGCAATTCCCTTTTCAAGCATCTTCAAAAAGAGCCATTGGTTCCAGCGATAGTAATCTGGATTACAAGTGGCAACTTCGCGCGACCAATCAATTGCTAAACCCATCGCCGACATTTGCTTTTTCATATAAGCAATGTTGTCGTAGGTCCATTTAGCTGGCGGTACTTTATTCTGAATCGCTGCATTTTCAGCAGGCATACCAAACGCATCCCAACCCATCGGCATCAGTACGTTATATCCTTGCATGCGCAACTGTCTCGCCATCACATCATTGATGGTGTAGTTACGAACATGCCCCATATGCAACTTACCTGATGGGTAAGGCAACATTGAGCAAGCGTAATATTTTGGTCTTGGCTTACCAGTAGGATCGAGTGTGTTTTCGCTGACCTTGTAGGCTTGCGAACTTTCCCAATCAGCTCGCGCTGCTGCTTCGATATTCCGGTAATCGTAATCCTTACTCATTCAATACAACTCTTTTCTTCTATTCTGTTTTACTAAACTAACTTACTTCGCTGATTTACTTCGCTTACTTGCGCAGGCCAAGCACATCTTGCATATCGTATAAACCCGCTTTCTGAGCTTGCAAGAAACGAGCGGCGCGCAAAGAACCTTGAGCGTAAGACTGACGACTAGAGGATTTATGGCTAATCTCGATACGTTCACCTTCACCCGCAAATAAGACGGTATGATCACCAACAATGTCACCACCCCGAATCGTTGCAAAACCAATAGAGCCCGCTTTACGTGCACCGGTATGACCTTCGCGAGCATAGACTGCAACATCATCTAATTTTTCGCCAAGAGCATCAGCAATCACTTCACCCATTCTGAGCGCAGTGCCAGAGGGAGCATCTACTTTATGCCGATGGTGAGCTTCGATAATTTCAATGTCGTAACCTTCATTCAACATCTTGGCGGCAATCTCCAATAACTTCAATGTGGCATTCACACCAACACTCATATTGGGAGCAAACACAATGGCTAAATGTGCAGAGGCTTTTTTAAGTGCCTCAATTTGCTCAGGGCTGAGACCAGTAGTGCCGATGATCATTTTGCTACCGGTCTTTTGTGCCACAGCCAAGTGAGCCATAGTGCCCTCGGGGCGAGTGAAGTCAATTAAAAACTCCGCACCAGTCAAAGCCTTTGTCACATCCGATGTAATGGCTACGCCTGTTTTTTTACCCAGGAAGCCACCGGCATCCTCTCCAAGCAGAGGGCAGGATTCATGCTCTAGTGCGCCAACGAGCTCAGCGTCAGTGCAATTGAGTACAGCCTCAATCAACATTTTTCCCATACGACCAGTTGCACCAGCAATCGCGATTTTCATCATTTAATTCATCACTTCTTAAGTAAATAATCTAGAAATTCAATCAAGCCAAAAAAAGTAGCAGTCCGAACTATTCACTGCAAATTTCGCTATTTATTTAGCGCTCACAGACCCACCACCAGAAGCTGGAGCACCCGTTGGTAAATTATTTGTTGGGCTTGGAACTAGCAATTCAGGCTGCTGCAAAGGCTGTGTTACTGGAGGTTTATTAGATCCTGTCATGACATCCCAAAATGAGCGCTTCGTTTTTGCATAGCCATCAATCTCAGCAACCAACTCCACATCGGTTGGCAAAGCATCGCCCTGAAACTTCACCAATTTATCGCCTTCGAAAAATACGGTAACGCGACGCTCTTTACCCATCACCTGGCCGGCGCGCTTAAATTCAAATACATAGTCCCAGCGATTGGCGTGGAAGTAGCTTGCTAACAAAGGCGTACCCAGAATTTGACGAACTTGCTCACGACTCTGACCAATCTGTAGCTTGGCGTATTGCTCACTGGAAATGAAGTTACCCTGGACAACATCAGGTACATACGGTCTAAAGACTTTATTCATCCAGGCGCGCTGAGTGTCATCTACGGCACTGGTGCAGCCTGAAGCGATCATTACAGCACTTACAGCGCTAATGACTAGCCCAGATCGAGCGAGGCCAAACACTCCAGAAATGGAGCGCATCAGAAGAGTAAAAAGTTGAAGGCAATTTTGCATGGCAGGCCGTATCATTAAGACATTGATTTTAGCTCCCAAACCCATGAATATGAACCAAAACCCGACTCCAGCAGATTTACGCGACATTGGCCTCAAGGCAACCGGTCCACGCATGAAAATCCTCGACTTTTTTCATCAAAATGGTGGGACCCATTTCAGCGCTGAAGATGTGTTTATGGCCTTAGCGCAGGATGATAAAGAAATTGGTTTAGCCACGGTTTATCGGGTGCTAACCCAATTTGAACAAGCCGGCCTGCTCCTTCGCAGTCATTTTGAGTCCAGCAAAGGAGATGGTCGGGCTATTTACGAGCTCAATGAGGGTCAACACCATGACCACTTGGTATGCCTCGACTGTGGTCATGTGGAGGAGTTTGTAGACGAGGCAATTGAAAAAAGGCAGCGTGATATTGCTAAAAACCTGGGTTTCAAGCTACAAGAACACTCTTTAGCGATGTATGGGCACTGTCAGAAGAAAAATTGCAGCAATAAACCTAAAGCTTGAGCTTCATGAGCAAAAAGACCTCAATTGAGGTCTTTTTTACTTATAAATCAAGCATTTAACAGTTAGCTGAAAAGCGCATTTACTTTACTGCCATTAATGCTTCGGCAGCATTGAGCATCTGGACTGAATAACCCCACTCGTTGTCATACCAAGCCAGCACTTTGACCAACTTACCATCGGCAGATACGCGAGTCTGAGACGCATCGTAGATACTTGGGCGTGGGTCGTGATTAAAGTCGATTGAAACTAAAGGTAGGGTATTAAAGCCCAAAATCCCTTTTAACTCGCCCTCACTTGCTGTTTTGAGGATAGAGTTCACCTCATCAACGCTAGTGGCGCGGCTGGCAGCAAAGGTTAGATCCACAACAGAAACGTTGATCACAGGCACGCGCATCGCAAAACCGTCAAAGCGCCCTGCCAATGCCGGCAATACCAAACCAACCGCTTTTGCAGCACCCGTCTTAGTCGGAATCATGCTGGTCACAGCGGAGCGTGCACGACGCATATCCTTGTGATACACATCCGTCAAAACCTGATCATTTGTAAATGCATGAATCGTGGTCATCAAGCCAGATTCGATACCAATCTTTTCTAGCAATGGCTTAACTAATGGGGCTAAGCAGTTAGTCGTGCAGCTTGCATTAGAAACCACTACATCGCTTGGCTTGAGAACTTGTTGATTTACTCCGTAAACAATGGTGGCATCCACATCTTTTTCACCTGGGGCAGAGATCAATACCTTCTTTGCGCCCTGAGAGATATGCACCATAGCTTTCTCTTTAGAGGTGAATTTACCTGAGCACTCGAGCACCAAGTCCACACCCAATGCACCCCAAGGGGTTTCTAAGGGATTGCGGGTTGAGAACATCTTGATACGATCGCCATTGACCACCATGCAATCGCCATCTATTTTTACTTCAGCGGGAAAACGACCGTGCGCAGAATCATATTGGGTCAGGTGTGCATTGATATCGATATCACCCATCGCATTAATTGCGACGATTTGGATATCACGCCTTGGTTTACCGTTGACTTGATCTTCATACAAAGCACGTAAGACCATACGACCAATACGACCATAACCGTTAATTGCGACACGAATTGTCATTATATTTCCCTTACTAATATTAAATTCTTAAACAGATAAATTATTTTTTCTTGGCAATACATTGCTTCACTGTTTTAGCAATCTCATCCACAGTTAAGCCAAAATATTCATAGAGCACAGGCGCTGGAGCAGATTCACCAAAGGTATCAACACCATGCACTGCTGCACAACCATACTTCCACCAGAAATCACTCACGCCTGCTTCAACAGCAATGCGCGGAATATCCGCAGGTAAAACTTTTGCTTTGTAAGCAGCGTCTTGTTGATCGAATACTGTGGTTGATGGAATCGAGACCACACGAATACCAAAGCCTTCGCCATCTAAACGCTCTGCTGTTTGTAATGCCAAGGCAATTTCAGATCCGGTAGCAATAATCACTGCATTGATTTTGGATTTCTTGGGATCACGTAAAACATATCCACCGCGTGCAATATCTTTTACTTGCTGGCTATTGCGTGACACAAATGGGCAGTTTTGACGACTGAAGATCAAGGCGCTTGGACCATTCTTACGTTCAATCGCAGCACCCCAGGCAACTGCACTTTCGGTAGTATCACATGGACGCCAGACCATTAAATTCGGAATGAGGCGCAAGCTTGCAAC
>CANGWT010000076.1 GCA_947457745.1 Burkholderiaceae bacterium
TAAACCTACTCCCTGCTCCACAATTTTGGCGACGGGTCTCTTGTATTTTGTATGAGCAATTGGTTTTATTAGGCGTCATTGCTCTTACCTTCCTCCTTCCAAATTTGGGATTGGGCATTTTGTTTGGCGCATCTCTGCCAAGCTGGCTCTCCTTTCTCTATCTCTATGCCGTTCTGGGCATTTACTTTGTTTGGTATTGGACTAAGTCAGGACAGACACTGGCGATGCAAACATGGCGAGTACGCATGATTGGCCCAGGCGGATACAACCTGACTCGCAAGCAAGCGATTTGGCGTTATTTTTTTGGATCCTTGTGGCTAGTGCCTTGCGTACTTTTGCAGTGGTTGTTCGAGCTGCAAAAATGGCAGATTATTGAAATGCTATTTGCAGTTGCTTTATTTCTGTGGCCACTCAGTATTTACCTAGATCGCGTTAAACCTCTGCTACGTCAAAGTCTGCCAGACCGTTTAAGTGGAACGCGTTTAGTGGAATTACCGAAGAACTTAGTTAAGCTCAATTAAGTAGACCTAGACCCTCAGTCGAGTTAGATCTCACGCAAACATTCCATTGCAGTAGCGGTTTGAATTCTTCTCTGAAAGCGATAACCCGCCAATAGGCAAGCAGTTACCCCAAAGCCGATACCCATCGCCAATGACTGCACAAACGCATTGAATTCAATCTCCAATACAAAACGGCCAAGTGCCCATGCTGCAATTCCAGCAGCGAGTCCAGCCAAAGTTCCAGCAAGCACTCCAATAATCAGGAGCTCGGCTAATGCAATCTTCCCTAGTAGATAGCGCGACGCACCTACTGCTTTTAACAAGGCTGCGCTCCTGAAACGTTCATCTTGGGTTGCCGCTATCGCAGCCACTAAAACTAAAATTGCCGCCGCAATAGTGAAAGCGAACAAGAGGCCTAATACAGAAGACAGTCTATCCAGCACATCCTGGATTTGTTTTAGCGATGCTCCGACATCCACGATGGTGAGATTGGGATAGGCCTGCGCAAGTTGATAATCCAAACCTTCAATTGCAGTGCTTTGATAATACGAAGTAATCCAAGACTGGGGCATTTCTGCGAGCGCTGCGGGCGGCATGATGACAAAGAAATTCACCTTCATCGAACTCCAATCCAACTTACGCAAAGAGGTAATAGGCGCAGTAACTTTTTCACCAGCAAGTTCAAAGGTCATTTGATCGCCCAGCTTTAACTTCAAAGTCTTCGCAATTCCAAGCTCCAAAGAAACTTGCGGCGCACTCCCTGCAAGCCACTTTCCGGAGGTAATCCGATTACCCTCAGGCAACTGCTCGGTGTACGAAAGATTAAATTCCCGATCAACCAAGCGACGTGCATTTTCATCAATGTAGTCATTGGGTCCAATGGTCTTTCCATTGACTTCCACTAAGCGCGCACGCACCATGGGGCTAAAACTTGGCTTTGCTACTCCTGCATCCAGTAGTGAGCGAGTGATACTAGACTTTTGATCTTCCTGAACATTAATCATGAAGCGATTAGGTGCATCGACTGGAATGTTACCCTGCCAGGTGGCCAATAAATCTTGTCGAAGCAAAAGGATAAGCAATAAGGCCATCAAGGCAATTCCTAGTGCCGTAATTTGCATGATTGCAAAGCCAGAGCGACGTGCTTGCGCCGTTAGTGCAAAGCGTAGTGCGAAGTACTGATTACTCCACCTGGAAAACAGGAGCCTCAGTAAGCCTAGACATAACCAAGAAACTAGGGCAAAGAGCAGAACAGCTAGGCCAAAGCTTGCAGCAACCCAAGAGGCCAACTTCCAATCTTGAGCTGCAAGCGAGATCAGGAGAAGGCAAGTACTTAATCCAAAGAGTGCGACCCACAGCACCTTGATGTTCACAGAACCCAACTCTTTTCGAATCAGTCGCACTGGTGAGATCATGACCAAACTAAATAATGGCGGCCCAGCAAAACCAATGAGCAGGCAGGAGGAAAACAAAATACTCCAGACCAAGGGCCAGAGTGAGAGTGTAGGTAAATTAGTAAATATCAAATTACCCAAGATCCCAATCAATATCTCTTGAATGCCGTAAGCAATCGCAGCGCCCATCACAGCCGCTGATATGCACAGAGCGCCCAATATCTTGACTTGGTTTATTAGTATCGTCTTTTGGCTTGCACCCAGGCATTTCATGACAGCACATACATCTGCCTGCTTTAAGACATAACGACGCGCTGATAAGGCAATCGCTACCGCAGCTACCATTGCTGTCAGTAAGGCAACCAAGGATAAAAAGCGCTCTGCCCGCTCTAGAGTTTTACGCATTACAGGCTGAGCATTTTCTAAGGTCTCAATGCGCAATCCCCTGAGACCTTCGGATTGAATCGATTTTGTAGCCCACTGCTCATAATCAGATATAGCTGAATCACTCCCCGCTAATAGTAGTCGATAGGTCACGCGGCTGCCCAGACCAATCAGACCTGTGGCTGGTAAATCATCAAGCGACATCATGACGCGTGGTGCGAAGTTCATAAAGCCAGCGCCTCGGTCAAGCTCGCGCTCCAAGATGCCGCTAATGAAGAATGTCTTATCACCCAAGAGCATCTGATCGCCAACCGCTGCCTTTAGCGCACTAAGCATTGCGGGATCTACCCAGACCGATCCCACTGGTGGAGTTGCGTTGACTGATGAAGGCGATACCTGCAAGCTACCGCGTAAGGGGTAGGCAGAACTCACGACCTTAAGGGAAGCTAGCTTACTTTGCACTCCTACCGTGGCCATACTCGGAAAGACGATAGTTTGGGCAAAGCTCAGTTGCCGCTCCCTGGCTTCCTGAATGAAGCGCTCGGGCAGGGGTTGATCAGAAACGAGTAATAGATCCGCAGCAAGCAGCTGTCTTGCATCGAACTGAAAGGCCCGCTGCATTCGGTCAGCTAAGAAACTAACGCTGGATAAGGCAGCTACAGAGAGGGTCAGCGCGACCAATAGTGCTAGCAGCTCACTAGATCGAAGGTCTCGCTGAATAGCTCGTAGAAAGCTGGTTAACACTACTTTAGATCGCCTGAATCTGGCCACCATCTACACGAATTACTGAGCCAGTAATGTAAGAGGCATTTTGACTAGCCAGAAACGCCGCAGTATCACCATATTCACAAGGGTCGCCATAGCGCTCCATCGGAATTTGCCTCAAGCTAGCTTTAACAACAGATTCATAGCTCACATTTTCACGTTGGGCACGTGCTTCATCTAGCTGACGCAAACGATCTGTTGCTACACGACCCGGCATAATGACATTCACAGTAATTCCATCGGCAGCTACTTCTGCTGCCAAGGTTTTAGACCAAGCCAGTAATGCAGCACGCAAAGTGTTGGAGATGGCAAGATTTTTAATCGGGGCAATAGCGCCTGAAGTGGTGCTCGTAATAATGCGACCCCATTTACGTTGGCGCATTCCTGGTAGTACTCGGTCAGTGATGCTGATGAGTGATAAAACCATATCGTTAAAACTCTTTTGCCACAAAACAGGATCTTGACCTGCCGCTAATGTCGGAGGAGGTCCACCAGTGTTATTAACCAAGATATCAATCGGACCCAGTTCTTTTTCTACCTTACTCACCAAACTATCGATCAGAGATGCATCTGAAAGATCCCAGCTCAGAGCCAAAGCTGTTCCACCGGCAGCTTCAATCATTTCAACCGATTTTTTTAATCCCTCGGGATTGCGGCCAGTCACCGCCACTTTGACACCCTCACGTGCTAAGGAAACGGCCATCGCCTGACCTAAACCTCGGCTAGATGCCATCACTAATGCAACCTTACCTTTGAGTCCTAAATCCATGTCTTCTCCAATATTGTTATATGTACCGTCATTCTAGAATGCCTACTGCCCTAAAGGTGGAGGCAGATTGCCAGCGTACTTATAAAGTACCGCCTCATACTCTTTCAAAATTTGCGCCAAGGCTAGCTGCTGGCCCAGCACCAATGCCTCGGGAGTGTTGTCTTTGAGTGTAACTCTCTTGGTATAGCGGTTTTTACCAATCACCGGATTACGCTTTTGGGGGTCAGTTGCGGTAAGAAAAAATTCAATCGTTACAACGGCCTCTGGACGAACCCGGTAATCACCATAAAACTCTTCTATGGATGTCTGCAAGATGTAATACGGAAAGAAGCTATTGCCCTGTCCTACCGTCATGGAGAAAATTTGGGCATTATTTAACCACTGACGTGTCGCGTTACTGACCATCTCATTTGGTAATGCAGAATACGTATTATAAAAATCTTTTTCATAGCGCTGATCACCCATGCGATAAACCAAAGACTTGCCGTCAAAAGGTGGGGCTGCTGATGCTGCACCCATCTTCAACCACAAATCAGTGCGCGGTTTATAAGGGGTGCCAGTTCTCTCTGGGGCAACCATCCAGCTACTGATCTCTAACGCTGGTCTTTTAGGTAATGAGCATGCGCTTAATGCGGCCGCCATGAATACAAAGGCAGCATACTGAATCAAGCGAGAGTTTTTAGTCATCTGAATTTTCATTTTTGGGCTCCATTCATTGGAGGCGTAATACGTGCAGGTGGCTCACCCCAAATCAGAGTAGACGGCGATTGACTTGCGACCCGAGTGAATTCATTTAACTGCTCGCTGGCCTGACGCAGGTTCTCCAAGGTAGCAGTCGTATCACCCTGAACACTAGTGACGGTTTGACGCAAAGAAACCATGGTGGCAACTAATTCACGCACCAGAATATTGAGTTGATCTTTATCAGTGACTTTAGCAATTCGATCCAATAAGACATTGAGGTCTTGAACCGAATTGATCAGACCTGCATTATTTTTGCCATCCCCAGCCATCAATTGATTTAGATTACCCAGTAGCGCATCAAATTTCTTCTGCGTTCCATCGATATCCATGCCATTGAGTGCACCGATTAGCTTCTGAATTCCAGAAATAATTTCATCTGCCTGGTTGGGCATAGAAGGGACAACCGCATATTCGGGCGTCCAAGGATAAGGCAAAGGAGAGTATTGACTAGCAATTGGGTAGAAATCTAACTCGACGTAATTTACGCCAGTAATACCCATCGACCTTATGCGCGCACGTAAGTTATCTTTGATGAATGTTTCCAGGTGACTTTTCTCAATAGCATCGCCATAGATTTGCATTCTCACAACAACATACTCTTGCTTCTGAATCATCGGGACTTCTTTCTCGTACAAGTCACCCGATAGAGCAATTAATGTGACCTGTCCAATCTTGACACCCCTAAAGCGCACCGCCGCACCAGCATCTAAGCCCGTTACTGATTGCTTGACGTAAGTTTCAACCACGAATGATTTTTTAAAAAACTGTCCTGAGCCAAAGATTAAGATGATGGTAAGCAATGCACCGATTGCCGCAAGAACAAAAATGCCCAAACGGAAATAATTAGGATTGGAGTTATTACTCATGCTGCGTCCTTGCTCATGATGCGATTGAAGAATTGATGCACTCGAGGATCTTTGCTGCTATCCCTTAATGCTTTGGGATCACCCTCGGCAATAATGCCTTTAGCATCCTTATCCAACATGATGACTTTGTCGGCAATAGAATAAATACTAGCTAGCTCATGCGAAACAATCACAAAAGTAAATCCTAAGTTTTTTGAAAGATCTAGAATCGTACTATCAAGATCAGCTGACGTAATCGGATCAAGTCCCGCTGAGGGCTCATCCAAAAATAATATTTTAGGATCCAAAGCCATCGCCCGTGCGATCGCAGCCCGCTTTTGCATGCCACCGCTAATCTCGCTAGGCATATACGTTTCGTATGGCAGTAAGCCCACCAAGTCCAGTTTGCATCGGGCTAACAAATTCATTTGATCTCTAGTCAGTTGGGTGTACTCCTCCATAAAGAGTGTCACGTTATCCAGCAGATTCATGGAACCAAATAAAGCACCCTGCTGATACATGACCCCAAAGCTCGTCATGATTTTTTGACGCTCAGCACCTTGGGCGGTAGTAATATTCTGACCCTCGATCAACACATCTCCTGCAAGCGGTTGATAGAGACCGAATAAATTCTTTAAGAGGCTCGACTTACCACAACCTGATCCACCCAAAATCACAAAGATCTCACCGTTCTTGACGGAGAAGTTAAGGTTCTGTAACAACACTTTTGAGCCATAGCCCACAGTGAGTTTTTGCACATCAATCGCCTTAGACACATCCATCAGAAACCTGTCCTGTAAGAGATGTAGGCAAAGATGCCATCTACCAACACAATCATGACAATACTACTCACCACTGCTCGGGTTGCGGAGATACCCACAGCAGCCGCACCGGTACCAGTTTGCATACCCCGCAAACATCCCATCGCAGAAACAACCACACCGAAGAGGGTGGCCTTAACAAGGCCAGATAGCACATCCTCAATATCGACAGCAGCTAACATGCCGTTATAGAAGTTAATAAAGGGAATGCCATAAATTTGCATTGTCAGCATGGAAGAAAAAATGCTGACGATATCGGCGAATAAGGTCAGAATTGGAGCTACTAATATCCCCGCCAGTACTCTTGGCACAACCAGGAAGCGGATTGGACTTAAGCCGCCCGTGACTAATGCATCGACTTCACTGTTCACAGTCATCGTACCAATCTCAGCTGCAAATGCTGCTGATGAACGACCAGCAAGCAAGATCGCAGTAATCAATGGCCCCATCTCCCTGACGATGCCTAAGGCAGCGAGTGGCCCAACAAATGAGACGGCACCAAATTGCTGCATACCAATCGCAGCCTGAAAGGACAGAATGACGCCAATCAAAAAAGCAACTAGACCAACAATAGGTAATGCAGAGATACCCGCCTCTACAGCAGCATTCACAAAGTCACCCCAGCGAACTTGCCTGATATTTCGGATTGACCAAACTAAATCTGCTGACAGGTGACCAGTAAATGTCACTAGACCGCGGGCATCATCCATCAAATTCTGCGCAGCCATACCGGTGCTCACGACAAAACTTCTTTTTTGTTTTGGAGCAGGCACAGGGAATAGATTATTAATAGGATCGAATTCACGCAAGAGCGGCTGATACTTGGGATCCAAACCTTGAATATCAAACTGTCCGCCTACTTTGTTCTGCGCCGCTTGCAAATCAATCAAAAAAGCAAATGCAGATCCATCGAGAGAACTGACTTTTGATGCGTCAAAAATCAGTGAGTGACCTTGGGTGCTGGACTGACCCAACCATAAAGATTGTTTTGACCGTATATCAGCCCATACTCCAGCCAATGAATACACGTTGACAGCACCACTTAAAGTTACTTGAGCATGTCCAGGGTCAGTAAGAGACCAAACCGCTACTGGAGTCAGTAAATTTGATGGATTAGGGCCTGAAATACTCATAAGCAAACTATAAGGGATCTAAATAAAACCACTGTGAAATGCCTAAAAAAGAAAAAGGGCCCAGTTTTTCAACTAGGCCCTGTAAGGGTTGGTGCGGCTGGCAGGAATTGAACCCACGACCCCTTGGTTCGTAGCCAAGTACTCTATCCAGCTGAGCTACAGCCGCAACAGCCATAATTATGCCATGGAAGAGAA
>CANGWT010000077.1 GCA_947457745.1 Burkholderiaceae bacterium
ATCGAACTTGGCTTCAAGGCGAAGCTTATCGAGAAAATTAACCTTTATTTCCATGGGAGCAATTCCGAAATCATATGTGCGCTATTATCCGTCGCAACGGCGATGCTGTGGGCCGCATCAACAAGCTCAAACATTAATGGCCCCAATGGCAAGGCGCCCTATTATTCAGCCTTATTGCGCGAAGTATCGATTCCTAAAGCCTTTAGCTTGCGATATAGATGGGTCCGCTCTAGGCCAGTGTATTCAGAAATTTTGGTCATGCTGCCACCCATGATGATCATTTGATGCTCGAAGTACGCTTTTTCGAACAAGTCCCTGGCCTCACGAAGCGGCAAATCAAAATAGGTTTTTGCAATTCCGCTGATGTACTCCCCGCTCTGAACTTGTGAGACTTGCTCGCTGACTACCGCTTTAGGGCTAGGGCTTGATGAGGAAACTGCGGATATTTTTTCTTCGGCGAGCTCAACATACTTAGGTGAACTTTCTAGAGCCTTGCTAACCGTCTTGAGTAACTTTTGAAGTGCAATCGGCTTTTCTAAGAAATTGAGTGCCCCTATACGCGTAGCTTCAACGGCTGTATCAATCGTGGCATGTCCTGACATCATCACCACAGGCATAGTGAGCTGCCCAGTCTTAGACCACTCTTTTAATAAAGTAATGCCGTCAACATCTGGCATCCAAATATCAAGCAAGACAAGGTCTGGGCGCATTTGCTCACGAATTGTACGAGCCTGCATAGCGCTCTCAGCGGCATACACAGTGTGGCCCTCATCCGTCAGGATCTCATTGAGAAGCTCACGAATTCCCATCTCATCGTCGACCACCAAAATACTTGCCATTCTTACGCTGCCTCTTTTGCCAGATTCATAAACAAAATTGATACTTGCGCACCGATCACCTCATTCGCCCGCATGCGGTTCCGAACTTCAATTTTGGCGCCGTGATCATCTACGATTTTCTTCACCACTGCCAGTCCCAATCCAGTGCCCTTACTCTTCGTTGTTACGTAGGGCTCGAAGGCTCTTGCCAATATCTTAGCTGGAAAACCTGAACCACTATCACTTATTGTTAAACGTACCGCATTTTGTGGGACGCCATTCAATTCGCCATAAGACACTAATTCTGTTTTTACTTCAATCGGCTCAGATTGATGAACCCCCTCAAGGGTAGCATCTTGGGCATTTTGCAAAAGATTATGAATAATCTGTCTGAGTTGAGTAGGGTCGCCCATAATATTTGGAGAGTGTGGGTCAAGCTGGGTCTTTATAGGGCTTCCTTCATACAAACCCAGAATCTCTTGAGTCAAAGTATTGATCGAAAGGGGCTTCAGTTGCGGACTTGGCGTCTTAGCAAATTCCCTGAAGTCATTCACCATTTGTTTCATAGCCTGCACCTGCCCAATGATGGTTCCCGTACTACGATTCATCATCTCTTCCTGCTCAGGACTCAACTTGCCGGCCAGCTTATGCTGCAGCCTCTCTGCTGAGAGCTGTATGGGGGTTAGTGGGTTCTTAATCTCATGGGCTAGACGTCTAGCAACCTCACTCCAGGCAATAGAGCGCTGGGCACTTACAACGTCAGTGATGTCGTCAAATACCACCATGCGCAAATCTGCCGTCAATTCAGTCCCACGAACAAACAAAGTAACACCGGGCTCATTTTCAAACTCATTTGTACTGTGAAGCTGAATCTGTTTTTGCCATACTGGCGCCGATGTATTTTTATCTTTTACCGCCTGACCGTTCTCTCCGCCAACGGCCAGCTTTATAGTAGCAAAACCCTCTTTAATGGCTTGCTCAAACTCAACAAGAGTAGGGCTATCGCCTAAAGGACGCCCATCCATTTGCGTTAAATCTTGCCCAAAAATGCGATCGGCGCCGGCATTGCTTGAAACCATATTGAAGTTTTTATCAAAGATACAAACTCCGGCAGTTAAATTACCCAACACTGTTTCCAAAAAAGATTTGGATTCTTGTAGGGAGGCTCTGGTGTCAGCAAGCTGACGGGTCATCACATTAAATTGACGCGTCAACATTCCCAACTCATCGCCAGTATCCAACTCAGGTTTAGGCGATAAATCGCCCTGCGCAACAGCCTGGGTTCCTTGTAAAAGTATCAGCAGGGGCCGGGCCAACTGACGACCCAGAATTAAAGCTAATGTAACAGCAACAAATAAAGCAAAGAACAAGGTTAATGTCAGCGTACCCACAAACATTTTTCGTAAACCAGTCCGACCCAAGGACTTCTCTTGATAGTCACCATAGGCAGACTCAACCGCAATAATATTCTTAGCCAACGGTCCAGGAATGAATCGCACTAACTGTAAAAAATATTTATCTTCTATATCTTTACCGGAAGCCTGTTTTTTACGAATAATCGGCACAATCGCCCTTACTCGATAACCGCGTTGACCACCATCCACTTCAATTTGATCTATAAAGGTAGCGCCCTTCTTTTTAAATACATCTGCAATCACATCGGGGCTAGGCGCAGGAAAATATTTGTTGGGTCGTGACTCGCTGGTCAATATCAGGCTACGCTGAATATTAAACAGGCTAACCTCTTGAATACCAAATTGATTACGGGCTTTCATCACTATGGCTGCAACCTGCTCTGAACTGGTGCCCGGGGGAACTGCAACTATTTGTTCGGCAATAAAGTTTCCTTCAAACAGAATTTCTTCTTGGGCAACCCGCAAGGTAACTCGCCCTAATTCAAGTCCTGCATCTAGTGCGGACTCCACCTGAACATCAAACCAGGTTTCAATACTACGCGACACAAACTGTAGAGAAACTCCATACAAAATTAATCCTGGGACAACGCCAACTAAAGCAAAAATCATTGCTAACTTTGCTACTAGGCGCGTTCCAAATCGGCCCTTACGCCAACGAATCGCAATCACAATCACTAAGGTCAAAATGACCAAGGTCAGACAAATTCCAATCACTACATTGGCTGCATAAAGCCAAATAAAGTAGTTATCAAAAAACTCGGTATTCGATGTTG
This sequence comes from Burkholderiaceae bacterium, assembly GCA_947457745.1. Taxonomy (GTDB): domain Bacteria; phylum Pseudomonadota; class Gammaproteobacteria; order Burkholderiales; family Burkholderiaceae; genus Polynucleobacter. The sequence continues at coordinate 3,007 of CANGWT010000077.1, forward strand.
CAATTGATAAGAGTGCCAATAATAAAAGCGCAAAGGCGCCAATTAGCGCCATAGCCGTGGGCAAGGCACGCCTTTTCCAGGCGTCTTTCTCAAAAGCATTTGACCCAATGAAGTCTAAAGATATCTTCATCGTTTAATAAAATTAGGGCCATTTGGTGAAAACGGAAAGCGCACCCAATCGCTTGTGATATTCCAATCGCGATTGTTGAGCGCATTTACCTGCAACGGCTTGGGTAGCTTACCTAAATCTAAGCTCATTCTTAAGGCTGCAGTGTAAGACTTGCTCGAATCAATCTGGCCGGCATCAATTACTCGCCAATCCCCGATACTGCCCACAGCCTGCAAAGCCTCAAATATCGTGTTTGCAGAAAAAGCAAAGCCTTCAGAAGCAATACGGTATTGCTGAGTCATTGGCTGATAAGAGAGGCGGGTTGACCGTTGTGCAAGCGCAGACTTTTCATCAAACCAGTACCAACGCGAACGCGTTAAATCAAACTCAGTTTGAAAATATAAAACAACGCCTTTTTGAACGGCATCTTCTAAACCCGGCGTTAACTCAATCTTAAATGTGGCATTCAGAAGCCAATCGTTATCCACCCGCTCCAGATCGGCAGTTTTGAGCTTGATTCCCTCTGCTCTCGCCGCTGCTGAAAATAGGCTCAGAGCAATCAAAATACAAAGAGTGAATTGTTTAATGCTTTGGCTCATGGCCCATTTTTCTTAAACAAGGCATAGTAAAAACCGTCATTTAGCTCAGCAGGCAAAATTTGCCCGGGCGCACTTAATCGTAATGCATCAGTATGCTCTACAGCAAACCACGTAGCCTGCTCCTCGCCTTCCTCTGGGAACACAGAACAAGTCACATACAACAGCGTGCCACCAATCTTCAGAATCTTCCAGGCTTGCTCCAAAATAGCACGCTGCCTAAGTTGTAAGGCCTTGATGTCCGCCTCACGCCGCAAAAACGGAATGTCAGGGTGCCTTGTAACAATGCCCGATGCTGAGCAAGGCGCGTCCAAAAGAATTTTGTCGAATAATTTGCCATCCCACCATGCTGCCTTTGAGGCATCACCGCGCACCACACGAACGGCATCAGAGTGCAGACGTAAGCGGTCTAAGTTACCTCCAATTTTTCCGAGCCGCTCACCATCCAGCTCCAAGGCAGTCATCTCACACTGCGCCAACTCTAGTAAGTGAGCGGTTTTGCCACCTGGTGCAGCGCAGGCATCCAATATGCGTTCACCCGGTTTCGGATCTAGCAATACAGCCGCAATTTGTGCCCCCGCATCTTGAACAGAAACTGCACCACTATAAAAGCCTGGTAAATCTGAAACTGGCACCGCCTCGTGTAATAACAAAGCAGAATCTAATGTAACCCCAGCAACACTATCAATTGGTTCGGCTGCGATACCAGCCTGATGCAATAACTCCTGGTATTCCTTGCGCGTATATTGTTTAACATTCACCCGCAAAATCAAAGGTGCCCGCTGAGCCTGCTGAATCAGCATAGCTTGCCAAGTCTTTGAATAATTTCGCTTCAAACTAGCCCGCCACCAGGGCGGGAAAAACATGGGAATGGGATCTGGCGGGTAAGGCTTTTCGTTCTGAGCCTGAACTGCGAGGCTCACCTTACGAAGCACTGCATTCACCAGGCCCTTGGCATACATTGTGGGCTCATATTCACTACAAGCTTTTACAGCTTGGTCCACGATTGTATGTGCTGCATAACCCTTGCCAGCGGATCCGTCCTGCAAAAATAAAGCAATCGCAACGCTTAATAAGTGCTCTACTTCTAGTGGCGGTGTCTTTGGAATAAATTGCTGAATGAATTCATGTGATCTCACCCACTTACGCAAGGCATCAAACGTGAGGCTTTGCACAATAGGCCGCTCATGGGCGTCTAGCTGATCTAACACTTCGGTGAGCGATCGACCTACCATCACTTCACCAATTGCTTGCGCAGAAATGGTGATTGCCTCTGATAGCGGAAGACTGCGTGGTGTTTTTTGATCGGTCAAATTAATCTTTCTTGAACTGCATTATTTTTTCCTGCGTACGATAGCTCTGCAAACAAGCACTAGCACCCATCTTTTTTCCGCCAGGCTTTTGCATTTCTAAGACTTCAATCACGCCCTCTCCGCACTGAACATACACGCCATCTCCACTAAAGTCTAAGACCTGCCCTGGGATGGCATCTTGGTTTATGTTCGCCCTGCTGGGCAAACAAGAGTTCCAAAACTTCATTTGCTTGCCATCCAAACTACTGGTGGATCCAGGAAATGGATTGAATGCTCGAATACGTCGATCGATTTCTATGGCACTTAAATGCCAGTCAATCTCTGCCTCGCTCTTTAATATTTTTTCTGCACAAGTAACTCCCTTCACAGGTTGTGGAGTTCTTGTGATGCGGATGCCTTCATTTAAATCATTGAGAGTCTTGACCATCAACTCGGCACCTAAGACTGCTAAGCGGTCATGAAGTGATGCGCTAGTTTCTTGAGGTGTAATTTTTAGATCACTCACTAAAACGGTATCGCCAGTATCGAGGCCCGCATCCATTTGCATGATGCTCACACCTGTATCAGCATCACCACTTTCTATGGCGCGCTGTATCGGCGCTGCGCCGCGCCACCTTGGCAGCAAGGAGGCGTGAATATTAAAGCAACCATGCCTCCCGTTCTGAGAGGCAAGATCAAGAATGGCTTGGGGAAGAATTAATCCGTAAGCAACGACTACCATTGCATCAAAATCAATGCCAGATAAATATTGAAATACCTCTTGCGCTGCTGTTCTTTTCTGCAAGTCTGCATGGTTCTGTTTGAGCGTTTCAGGCTGCAGCACCGGAATATTTTTCTCTTGTGCAAATACCTTTACAGGACTCGCTTGAAGATGCATGCCGCGACCTGCACGTCGATCTGGCTGAGTTAGCGCTAGCACAATTTGATGGCCAGACTTTTCTATTGCACGCATTGCTTGTGCAGCAAACTCCGGGGTGCCAGCAAAAACAATTTTCATTGGGCGCTTAGCGCTCGCCTACTAATTCTTTTGCGCGTTTTTTCATTTTGAGAGAAATACGAGTACGCTTCAACATAGAGAGGTACTCAACAAATACCTTGCCTTGCAAGTGATCCATCTCGTGCTGCAAACAAACTGATAGCAAGCCGTCTGCCTCTACTTCAAATTCTTTGCCATTGATATCGAGCGCCTTGACTCGTATGATTGCTGGGCGATCTACTTCATCAAAATATTCGGGTACAGAGAGGCAGCCCTCACGCCAAGATTTTTTTTCTGGGCTTGCCCAAACCAATTCTGGATTAATGAACACCATTAATTGATCCTGATTGTCTGAAATATCAATCACCACTATGCGCTCATGAACATCCACCTGGGTTGCAGCTAAGCCAACCCCCGGGGCCTCGTACATTGTCTCGGCCATATCGGCAACAATTTTTTTGATGCGTGCATCCACCTGCGCTACGGGTTTGGCAACCTTATGCAGGCGTGGATCTGGATAACAAAGGACGGTTAATAAAGCCATATCGGAATTATCCAACAGAGTAATCAGGCTGTCCCGATAGTTCTTTACAGCCCTATGCTCAAAATTGCTTTATGCGCACACCCAAAAATCCAGACATCATCCAAATTCATAAAAATGCCCCCGACTACCCAGCTCGCCTCTTAGATTTATACGACCCGCCCAATTCACTCTATATATATGGGGATATTCGTCTATTCAATCTACCCATGATTGCCATTGTGGGGTCACGTGCCGCTAGCCCGGAAGGAATCAGGAATGCCCACTATTTTGCGCAAGCCCTATCAGCGGAGGGCTATCTCATTATTTCTGGGCTAGCACGGGGGGTTGATGGGGCGGCCCACCGAGGCACTCTTAAGTCAAATCAGGGGTACCGGACCATAGCTGTATGCGGTACTGGGCTCGATATCGTGTATCCACCAGAGCACCTGGGCTTGGCTCAAGCCATCGCTAACGGCGGGCTCTTGGTGTCTGAGCTAGCTCCTGGGCTGGGGCCAAAAGCTTGGCACTTCCCACGCAGGAACCGCATCATTGCCGCCTTATCCCTTGGAATACTCGTGATAGAGGCGGCCGAGCGTTCTGGCTCGCTCATTACAGCTAGGCTGGGCTGTGAGCTTGGTCGTGAGATTTTTGCGATTCCTGGGTCAATACACAACCCACTCTATAAGGGCTGCCATCAACTACTTCAGCAAGGCGCCAAGCTGGCTCAATCCCCACAAGACATTCTCGAGGAATTACCAAAATGGTCAAAAACAGCGTTTAAGGGTATTTAAATCACTATTTTAAGAAAAATAGGGGCTTTAATTGAGCCTTACCGAATCCCCAAAAATGAGGTTTTTGGACTTTTGTCAATTTATCGGTTAATAATAAAAAAGGGCGTGGGAAAGGTCTGACCAGGATCTGGTTTAAATTGGTTACCCGTTTTCACCCATTAAAAACATCATTTCAAGCTCAAATTTAGGCAAAACGCGTGGCAACTAAAGCATCTACCAAAAAAAA
>CANGWT010000078.1 GCA_947457745.1 Burkholderiaceae bacterium
ACTTTTATCCATCACACCAGGAATATTGGTCATCATGACTAATTTCTCTGCATGCAAAATTTCTGCCATCTTGCCAGCCACCAAGTCAGCATTAATGTTGTATGCCTGACCTTCTTCGCTAAACCCAATTGGAGAGATCACCGGAATAAAGGCATCATCCTGCAATGCTTTTACAACTGCAGGGTTAATCGCGTCAATCTCACCAACAAAACCTAAATCAATGGTCCCGCCAGCGTTCTTTTCATCTGCAACTAGCATCTTTTTTGCACGAATCAAGCCGCCATCCTTACCAGTCAAACCAACTGCTTGACCACCAAAGTGATTAATCAACATCACAATATCTTGCTGCACTTCGCCACCGAGAACCCACTCGACCACTTCCATAGTCTCTTCATCGGTCACACGCATGCCTTGAATAAAGGTACCGGTCTTACCAATCTTCTTCAGAGCTTCATCAATTTGTGGGCCACCGCCATGCACCACTACGGGGTTCATGCCAACTAGTTTGAGCAAAATGACATCACGTGCAAAGCTTTCTTTCAGGCGCTCTTCGACCATCGCGTTTCCACCGTACTTAATCACAATAGTCTTACCGTGATAAGCGCGAATGTAAGGCAAGGCCTCAGCCAAAATCTCCGCCTTTAGTAAAGGAGGGATGTCACTAATAGATGGGGATTGCTTTGTCATTGCTGCTTTTATATTCAGTCTAGTAAATTAATCGCCAAACAACTTTTGACGCAGTTCACGGCGCTCTTGCGCCTCTAGAGAGAGATTGGCTGTTGGGCGTGCAATAAGACGGTTGAGGCCAATCGGCTCGCCGGTCTCTTCACACCAGCCGTAATCACCAGACTCAATACGAGCTAAAGCCTGCTCTACTTTTTTTAATAACTTACGCTCGCGATCACGTGTGCGTAGCTCAAGAGCATGCTCTTCCTCGATCGTTGCGCGATCGGCTGGATCTGGAACCAAAATGTTTTCGCGCAAATGCTCTGTCGTCTCCGAAGCATTCTTCAGAATGTCTGCTTTTAAGGTCAATAACTTCTGACGGAAAAAATCTAACTGGCTGGCATTCATATAGTCCTTTTCGGACATCTTGAGTAATTCAGCTTCTGTTAAAGGGGCACCTTTGGCAGCTTTTGTGCTTGCCGCTTTACTTGGGGCTTTTGCTGTTGCCGTAGATTTCGTTGGTGTTTTTACCGTCATTTCATTCTTTCCATGGATCTAAATCATTATTACTTCATTCTGCCAAAGTTTTACTACCCTTTAGCCAATATTTATCAATATTGACCGTGGCGGCGGATTGTACTTTAAATTCTCTAGGTCAAACAGCCCTCAAGCCCAGCTAGCAGGGTGTCTTTGGGTAAATCTATCCCGATAAAGACCATGCGGGTTTGCTTGGGTTCGGTACCCCATAAACCAGCCATATCGCTGCCCATCATCTGATGGACGCCCTGAAACACGACTTTTCGGTTGCTCCCCTTCACATAGAGGACGCCTTTGTAGCGCAACATCTTCTCTCCGAAGACCTCCAAAATACCGCCCAGGAAGTCCTCTAATTTTTTATGGTCAAAGGGTTTATCACTACGAAAAACGAAGGATTGGATGCGGTCTGTATGCCCTGCATGACCATGATGATCGTGACTATGGTCATGGCCGCAGGTACTGTGATCGTGGTGGTCATGACTATGTTCATGATCGTCTTGCCCTAGGAAATGAGGATCAATATCGAGCTTCGCGTTCAAATTAAAGCCCTTGAGATCCAAAACAGCATCCAAAGGAACGACCCCTTTAGAAATCCCCTGAATCGGTGCGCGGGGGTTCATATGCATTAGGCGATTACGTAAAGCGTCTACTTCGGCGGGTGTCACCAAATCCGTCTTGGTAATAAAAATTTGATCCGCAAAGCCTACTTGGCGCTGCGCCTCTTCATGCTCAGTTAGTTGTTGCGGGCCATGCTTGGCATCCACTAAAGTGACTACAGCATCTAGAACATAGTGGTCCGCTACGTCATCATCCATAAAGAAGGTTTGAGCGACTGGACCTGGGTTAGCCACTCCAGTGGTTTCAATGACCACGCGCTCAAAGCTAATTTTTTTATCCCTTCGTTGCTCCCAAAGCTCATTAAGGGCTTCAACCAGGTCTCCACGAATGGTGCAGCAAATGCAGCCATTGCTCATTTGCACAATATTTTCTTGATTGTCTTGAACCAAGATGTCGTTGTCGATATTTTCTTCGCCGAACTCGTTCTCTATCACGGCAATTTTTTTGCCATGCTGCTCAGTCAGAATATGTTTAAGCAAAGTGGTTTTGCCGCTACCTAAAAAGCCTGTGAGAATTGTTACCGGAATTAACGCCATTTTTGGTCCTATCAAAATCTATAAATACATTCCCCAAATGGGAAACCTTCTATCTTACCGAGTTCTTCAAGCTTTGCCAGCTTTCGCACGGGGATGCGCTTTGTCATATGCCTGCGCTAAGTGCTGGAAGTCTAAAGTGGTGTAAATCTGGGTGCTGGCGATGCTGGCGTGCCCCAACATCTCCTGCACCGCCCTCAAATCCTGAGAAGACTGCAATACATGGCTAGCGAAGCTATGGCGCATCATGTGCGGGTGCACGTGGGTGGGCAGACCCGCCCGCATGGCTAAGGTGCGTAAGCGCGCCTGAACGGTGCGGGGAGATAAACGCGCTCCCGTAGCAGAAATAAATAACGCTATCGATACATCTGCCTGCTCAAGTAGGTCTCGAGCAGCACGCCAGACTTTGAGAGATTGCATGGCAGGACCACCAATAGGTACTGAGCGACGTTTACCACCCTTACCCAAAACCGTTACTTCTGCAGCATCCCAATCCAGCCAGCCCGCAGACTCATGCTGACGATCCTTGCTTTGCATCACATCAATGCCCAGCAGCTCAGATAAACGCAGCCCAGAGGAATACAACAAATCAATGATTGCAGCATCACGCACCGTCTCTAGATCCTTCTTTTCTGCAGCTTCTTTGACGGCCTGATTTACCAAAGAGAGTGCCTGCTCAACTGATAGTGCTTTGGGCAACGACTTCAAACGTTTAGGAGCCTTCACATCATCAACAGGATTGGCAATCAAATTTGCAGTGGCTCGACCTGCTTGCGCATCACGGCGTGCATCTTTCTCGGTCAACCAGTCATACCAGCCGCGCCAAGCAGAAAGCGCTCTTGCAATCGTGCGAGATGATTTCCCCTTTGAATGAAGGCGCCCCGCCCAGCGACGTACATGAGCATTGCTTACCTTTAACAAATCAATAGCATCATCTGCTGCCAGAACCTGCAACTCGCTCAGATCCAGACGGTACGCTTTAAGTGTATGCGGTGAGAGCTGCCTTAATACATGCAGCTCGTGCAAATACTCTTGCACCAGGGGATGCAGATTAGCTGGTACTTGGCTCATAAGCCTGGATGCGATCCAAAGCTGCAGCGGTGAGTTCAGCAATCTGACGCAAATAAAACGCGCCCATATCTGCAGTAAAACGGGACTCGTCTTTACTTGCCAATAAAAGCACTGCGGGTGATTGCACCATACCAATACTTTTACCTAATGGCAGGCCAATAGCGACCATACTTTGCCACTCAGGATCGATAGTCACTTGAGTTGCCAACAAATCTACGCTCGCTGCAGCTAACTCTTTGGCAGAACCGCATAGCGGAGTATCAATCCACGGGCCAAATGCTGAATTAGGTGATAAGAGTTGTGCCGACTCGACTTCAAACACTTCTGCCAAACCTGCGGTCACTGCAGACTCCACATCCACCTTGCTATTGGCGCTCATTAAACGCAATAACCAAGCCACTAAGCTTTGCTGAGTTTTGTCATTCCGACTTCCAAAGTGCAACATCTCACTCAAGCGACGATTGAGCTCTTGATTCTGTGTGCGCAACAAAGTCATCTGGCGCTCTTGCAAGGAGATTGCACGATCCTCGTGGGGATGTTTTAAACGAATTTCGTTTAAGAGATTAGCGTAACGATCAAAGAAGCCAGGGGTGGCACGCAACCACTCTGCTACCAATTCTTCTTGTTCGGCCTGCTGAGGATCGATTGCGCTCATCTATCTCTTTCTCGCTTATTGTCTGATTTAACTTTTTTAGCTCAACTTTTTACGCAGAAGCTCATTCACTTGACCTGGATTGGCTTTGCCTTGTGAGGCTTTCATAATCTGGCCCACTAAGGCATTAAATGCTTTTTCCTTGCCAGAGCGGAACTCTTCAACAGACTTCTCGTTGGCCGCTAATACCTTATCGATCATGGCTTCAAGCTCACCGCTATCGCTAATCTGCTTCAAACCTTTAACCTCAATCACTTGATCAACAGTGCTGATGGCTTTGCCTGCGATAGCGTCCTCCCACAAAATAGCGAAGATATCTTTTGCAATCTTGTTGGAAATCGTGCCATCTGCTACGCGAGTTAATAGTGGCGCCAAATGTTCCGCTTTTAATGGCGCATCTGCAGTAGCGATTCCAGCACGATTTAGTGATGAAGCAAACTCACCCGCAATCAGGTTAGCCGCAGCTTTTGCTAAAGACTTACCAACAATTGCAAGTAACTTTTCAAATATCTTGGCAGTGTCACGATCTTGTGTGAGTAGTTGCGTATCGTAGGTGCTTAAGCCAAATTCTCTTTGCCACTGTTCACGAAGCTGTGCCGGTAAAGCTGGCATTTGGCTACGCACATCGGCAATCCAAGCATCATCAATTACTACCGGCAACAAATCCGGATCCGGGAAATAGCGATAGTCATTAGCGTCTTCTTTACTCCGCATACTGCGAGTTTCTTGACGATCTGGATCGTATAGGCGAGTTTCTTGAACCACTTTGCCACCATCCTCAATCAGTTCAATTTGTCTACGCACTTCATATTGAATCGCCTCTTCCAAAAAGCGGAAAGAATTTAAGTTCTTAATTTCGCAGCGGGTACCAAATTCTTTTTGGCCTACAGGCCGAACAGATACGTTGGCATCACAACGGAAAGAACCTTCCTGCATATTGCCATCGCACACACCTAACCACACTACTAATGCATGTAATGCTTTTGCATACGCAACTGCTTCAGCTGCACTGCGCATCACTGGCTCGGTCACAATTTCCAGTAATGGTGTGCCGGCACGGTTTAAGTCGATGCCACTGGATGCTTCGCCATGTGGGCCCAAGAATCCCTCTTCATGAACTGACTTACCAGCATCCTCTTCCATATGGGCGCGTGTGAGGTCGACCACCTTAACTTGATCGCCAACCAAAATCTCTAGATGACCGCCGATAACTATAGGGTGATCCATCTGGCTAATCTGATACCCCTTTGGTAAGTCAGGATAGAAATAATTCTTACGAGCAAAAATACTTGCTGGTGAAATCTTGGCATTTACTGCCAAACCAAAACGAATGGCATGCTCAACAGCTTGGCGATTCAATACTGGCAAGACGCCAGGTAAAGCCAAGTCTACTGCGCAGGCTTGGGTGTTAGGGTCAGCACCAAAGCGCGTACTCGCACCACTAAAAATTTTAGATTGTGTTTGCAGTTGTGCGTGGGTCTCAAGACCAATAACGATTTCCCATTGCATCATGCCACCTCGCTTGCTTGACGCAAATGCCAATCACTATTTTGCTGATATTGATGTGCCACTTGAAGTAAGCGCGCCTCAGAAAAATAATTGCCAATGAACTGCATACCAATCGGCAAATTACTTGTATTAAAGCCGCAAGGAACACTCATCGCAGGCAGCCCTGCTAAGTTGGTGGAGAGTGTGTAAATGTCTTCTAAGTACATTTGTACCGGGTCTTTTGATTTTTCACCTAAGCGCCATGCAACATCTGGGGTAACTGGCCCTAGGATGACATCGCATTTCTCAAATGCCGCTTGGAAGTCTGCTGCAATAATGCGACGAATTTTTTGAGCCTGCAAATAATAAGCATCGTAATAGCCATGACAAAGTACATAAGTGCCAACCAGGATGCGACGCTTTACTTCTGCGCCAAATCCTTCGGTGCGTGATTTCTTATACATATCAGATAAATCACGGTATTCATTTGCGCGGTGTCCATAACGTACGCCATCAAAGCGACTCAAATTACTTGATGCTTCAGCTGGAGCTAAAACGTAATAGACCGGAATCGATAGCTTAGTTTTCGGCAAGCTCACCTCAAGCAACTCTGCGCCCAATTCTTGCAAAGCTTTTGCTGCAGCATTCACTGAATTAGCCACTTCCTGCGCAAGACCTTCCGCAAAGAACTCTTTTGGCAAGCCCACTCTCAATCCGTCTAAAGGCTTTGCTGGGTTAGTGCTGCCTTTTTTCCAAGGCTGGGTGAGATAGCGCCCATAGTCTTCTCCAGAATCAGCCAAGGAGGTTGAATCGCGTGGATCATGTGAGGACATCGCCGAGAGCAATAAAGCGCAATCTTCAGCTGTTTTTCCCATTGGACCCGCCTGATCCAGAGAGGAGGCATAAGCAATCATCCCATAACGAGAAACACGCCCATAGCTTGGCTTGATACCAGTCAGCCCGCAAAAGGCTGCTGGCTGACGTATTGAGCCGCCAGTATCTGTGCCGGTTGCAATGGGAGCCAATCCTGCTGCCACTGCCGCCGCAGATCCTCCAGAAGAGCCACCAGCAACATATTCTGAATTCCAGGGATTTAAAACTGGTCCATAGGCTGAATTTTCATTAGAGGAGCCCATTGCGAACTCATCCATATTGGTCTTGCCAAGGCAAACCATGCCGGCACCATTCGGGTTCAGCTCGTCCGGAATGCCTAGATTAGAGACTACTGTCGCATCAAATGGGCTGAGGTAACCCTCCAGCATTTTGGATGCTGCAGTGGACCTCCAACCGCGCGTCACAAAGACATCCTTATGGGCAACTGGAATTCCGGTCAACTTTCCACCCTTACCAGAGGCCAATATTGAATCTGCTTTAGATGCTTGCTCCAAGCTTAAGTGAGCACTTACATCAAGATAAGCATTCCAGCGCTTTCCAGCTTCAATGCGGCTTAGAAAGTACTGCGTCAGCTCAACGCTAGTGACCTCTTTAGCGGCCAATGCTTTAGCCATTAATGCAACGGGGGTTTGATGCCAGCTCATTCGATCACCCGTGGAACCAAAAAGTAGCCATCCTGTACAGCAGGGGCAGATTGCATATTTTCGGCGCGATGATCTACTTCTGTCACCGCGTCACTTCGCAAGGGTTGCGCCAAATCGCGCAAAAAGAGGATAGGGTGCGCCAAGGGGGCGAGGCCGCTTGTATCGACAGCCTGCATCTCCTCTACTAAAGCAAACACGGCCTGTAATTGAGGTAATACCGCCTCGGCTTCTGCCTGACTTAAGTCAAGGCTGGAAAGGTGCGCAATGCGCTGGACATCATTAAGTTTCATGGGGCGCTAGAGTATCATTCATAAATATATTTTTTAACACTTACTTATTTTCCCACTACATCATGTTTGGTTTTTTTCGCAGCTACTTTTCTAATGACCTGGCCA
>CANGWT010000079.1 GCA_947457745.1 Burkholderiaceae bacterium
ATCGAGGTAAACGGGTTTACCATCGGCGCAGTCGGCGTTTCCGGCGTTAAATCGACTGAGGATGCCGAAACCGCAAAGGCCGGCATTGCAGCCATTCTGTAAGTTACCTTGACAAATACTGTTCCTGAAATAAATTCTCCTACCGGCGCCACTGAGAGTGGCGCCACCCCAGCAACAATTACCTTTGCTGACTTTGGCTTAGATCCAAAGATTCAAAAAGCGGTTTCTGAGCAGGGTTATAACACTCCAACTCCGATTCAAGCGCAATCGATTCCGCACGTTTTGGCGGGAAGTGATTTGATGGGCGCGGCTCAAACCGGAACCGGTAAAACGGCTGCTTTTGTACTGCCAATTATTCAAAAGATTCTGCGTCATGCAAGCAGCAGTGCTTCACCTGCTCGCCATCCCATCCGTGCTTTGGTATTAACGCCGACTCGTGAGTTGGCTGTTCAAGTTGCTGAGAACGCAGCGAGTTATTCCAAGCACACTGATTTACGTGCTGCCGTGGTTTACGGTGGCGTGGATATGAAAGAGCAAGTGGCTACTTTGCGTGGTGGTATAGAGATTTTGATTGCTACCCCGGGACGCTTGCTGGATCACATTGGCTCTAAAGTAGCCAACCTGTCTCAAGTAGAAATTCTGGTGCTGGACGAAGCAGATCGCATGCTCGATATGGGCTTCTTGCCTGATTTGCAGCGCATCATTGATTTGATTCCGGCTCAACGCCAAACTCTATTGTTCTCAGCTACGTTTTCACCGGAGATTAAGAAATTAGCGCAAAGTTATTTGCGTACGCCAGTGACTGTTGAAGTGGCGCGTCAAAACGCTGCAGCAGATACCGTTAAGCAGGTAGTTCACATGGTGGCTAGTGCTGACAAGCAGCAGGCGATTGTGAAAGTGCTTGAGGCGCGTACTCGTCAAGGCTTATCTCGTCAGTGCATCATTTTTACCAATAGCCGTATAGGTTGTGCCCGACTGGCTCGCTCATTGGAGCGTGATGGCATCAAGGCTGGCGCGATTCATGGCGATAAAAGTCAGGGTGAGCGCACTCTTACTTTAGATGCATTTAAGTCTGGAGTGATCGAAGCCTTAGTTGCAACGGATGTGGCTGCTCGCGGTCTGGATATTCCGTCTATGCCTTGCGTGATTAATCACGAGTTGCCATTTAATGCGGAAGATTTTATTCACCGTATTGGCCGTACAGGTCGCGCTGGTAGTACAGGTGATGCAATTGCATTGGTCGATGCCAGTGAAAAACGTTTACTCGACGATATTGAAAAGTTGATGAAGCGGAAGTTGGACATTCAGCCATTGCCTGAGGGCAGCTCACGTCCCGCTCCCAGCAGGGGTTCGTCGAGATCAGATGCGCCAGCAAAAATGTCAGACCCATTTTTCTACAAACCTTATGAGCCTAGCGCTGAAGTGAAGCTATCATCAGGGACTGCAAATCCTGCAGAGAAAAAAGTAGGCATTACTCCTGCCAGACCGTCCGTTGGTGCTTTACTTGGCGGCTCTAAGAAAAAATAATTTTTCTATCCCAAGCCCGGGTGGCTGCCAAAAGCCACTGTGCAATCGAAGTTTCCTTTCCATCCGGGAGATTTCTCAGCCCTAAATACCTTGCAGCTTTACGTAACTCTTGTAAAGCCTGCTGTGCATTCTCAGTATGAATGGCGCTTGCCAAAGTTTGCTTGCTGAGTTTCGCGCCATGATCATCCAGCACCAGAGGCAGATGCAGGTAGTTCGGAGTTTCATACTCCAAGACCCTTTGTAGGTAAATTTGTCGTGCTGTGTTGTTCAGTAAATCTGCCCCACGGACAATGTGTGTAATCTTTTGCTGAGCATCATCCACGACGACGGCCAGTTGATAGGTAAATATGCCATCCCGGCGTTGTAGGACAAAATCCCCAACTTCTCTATTGAGATCTTGAGTTTGTTTGCCTAGGACTAGATCTTCGAAATGAATGGTGAGCTCTGGCGGCAGGGCAAGTCGCCAAGCCACTTCGGTTGAAGATCTCTCTACCTCATTGTATGCACCAATTTGATGGGGGCGACAGGTTCCCGGGTAGACCATCTCTTGATTACGGGGTGTTATTACGCCACGAGCTTCTAGGGCGTTTGCAATGCCTTGTCGGGAGCAGGTACAGGGATAGACGATTTGGAGCTGATTTAAGCGCTCCAGAGCCTTTTTATAGCGCTCTTGTTGCTTGGATTGCCAAGTTGGCTCCTCGTCCCAAGTAAGGCCGCAAGCAAGCAATTGGCGTAGGATTTCTTGATCTGCCCCAGAAATACAGCGGGGAGCGTCTAAATCCTCAATTCTGAGCAACCATTTCCCTTGATTTTTACGGGCATCTAACCAGCTTCCCAGGGCGGCAACTAGCGATCCCGCGTGAAGAGGGCCAGTGGGTGAGGGGGCAAATCGCCCGCAATAGGCGTCGGCTGGGGGTGAGGGGTTTTTGAAGTTCGGCACAGCTAAAATGATCTCATGGCTTCACCCCGTTTTGTTCATCTCCGCGTCCATTCCGAGTTTTCGATTACGGATGGCATCGTTCGCATTGACGATGCGGTGGCTGCTGCTGAAAAAGATGGCATGGGAGCCCTAGCACTCACCGATTTAAGTAATTTATTTGGTTTGGTCCGTTTCTATAGTGCTGCACGTTCTGGCGGAATTAAACCAATTGCAGGTGCAGATGTTTGGGTGAGTAATCCTCAAGACCCAGATCAACCCCATCGTTTTTTACTCCTCGTTCAAAATCACTCCGGCTATCTCAATTTATGCCAGCTTTTGAGTAAGGCTTCCCTTGAGAATCAATCCCGAGGTCGAGCCGAGGTCGATCTCAAATGGTTTAGCGAACCAGCCTCAAAGGCTGAAGATAAAGCTGCAAAAAGAACACTGTCTTATGGATTAATTGCCCTTTCAGGCGGGCGCTGGGGTGATGTCGGTGCTGCGCTCCTAGCTGGTCAAGAAGATTTAGCTAAAGATGCTGCTCAGCGTTGGGCGACCTTATTTCCAAATGCTTTTTATATTGAAGTGCAGCGCGGTGGCCATCCTCAGGATGAACAGCATCTTCAGCTAGCTTGCCACCTTGCTAGTGAAATGGATTTACCGATTGTTGCCACGCATCCAGTGCAGTTTATGCAGCGTAGTGATTTCACAGCCCATGAGGCCCGAGTCTGTATCGCAGAAGGAGAGCTTTTAGGCAATCCTCGTCGTACCAAGAAGTTTAATCAAGAGCAATATTTTTTATCTCAAGAGGAGATGGAAAAGCGCTTCGCAGATTTACCAGTTGCACTTTCAAACTCAGTGGAGATTGCCAAGCGCTGTAATCTCTCTTTGACTTTAGGTCAACCGCGTTTGCCAGATTTCCCAACGCCACCAGGTATTACGCTCGACGATTATTTATTACAGCAATCAGAGATTGGTTTGAAGCGCCATATGGAGCGCAATTTTCCTGACGTAGAAGAGCGTGCCAAAGAAGGGGTTCGTTATCATGAGCGCCTCGTCTTTGAGGTGAAGACCATTGCTCAGATGGGTTTCCCAGGTTACTTCCTGATTGTTGCGGACTTTATTAACTGGGCAAAAAATAATGGCGTGCCCGTTGGCCCTGGTCGAGGATCTGGTGCTGGCTCTTTGGTCGCTTATTCATTAGGCATTACTGATCTTGACCCACTGCGTTACAACTTACTCTTTGAACGCTTTCTCAATCCTGAACGGGTGTCGATGCCCGACTTCGATATTGACTTTTGCCAACATGGGCGCGATCGCGTTATTCAGTACGTAAAAGATAAATACGGAAAAGATGCAGTGAGCCAAATTGCTACCTTTGGAACGATGGCTGCACGCGCAGCAATTCGTGATGTTGGTAGGGTGCTCGAGCAAGGCTACAACTTCGTTGACGGTATTGCGAAATTGATTCCGAACAAGCCAGGTCAGTACATGACTATTGAAATAGCTAAGAAGGAAGAGAAGCAATTAGGCGAGCGTGAAAAGAATGAAGACGAAGTGCGCCAACTCTTATCTCTCGCGCAGCAGTTAGAAGGCATGACTCGTAACGTTGGTATGCATGCGGGTGGTGTATTAATTGCCCCTGGCCGTCTGACAGATTTTTGCCCACTCTATACGCAAGAGGCGAAAGATTCTAAAGACCAAGAGAGCGGCTCAGTCATTAGTCAGTTTGATAAGGATGATGTAGAGGCTATCGGCTTAGTGAAGTTCGACTTCCTAGGTTTAACAACCTTAACTATTTTGGCAGCCGCTGAGAAGTGGATTAAGACACTACATGCCGACCGTAAAGATTGGAACATCGGTGAAATTCTGCTCGATGATCAAAAGGCTTTTGAAGTCTTAAAGAATGCCAATACGGTCGCAGTCTTCCAGCTAGAAAGTCGCGGCATGCAAGGCATGCTTCGTGAGGCAAAGCCTGACCGCTTCGAGGATATTATTGCACTCGTTGCGCTTTACCGCCCCGGCCCAATGGACTTGATTCCGGACTTTATTGAGCGTAAGCACGGGCGGCAAAAAGTAGAGTATCCAGATCCGCGTATTGAACCAGTTCTGCAAGAAACCTACGGCATTATGGTCTACCAAGAGCAGGTGATGCAGATGGCGCAGATGATCGGCGGCTACTCACTAGGTGGCGCAGACATGTTGCGTCGAGCAATGGGTAAGAAGAAGCCTGAGGAGATGGCGCAGCACCGCAAGATTTTTAGTGACGGTGCAAAAGCAGGCGGTATTACTGAAGGCAAAGCTAACGAGATTTATGACTTGATGGAGCGTTTTGCAGGCTATGGATTTAATAAATCCCACGCTGCTGCTTATGCACTTCTGGCATATCAAACTGCGTGGTTAAAAGCCTACTACCCAGCTGAGTTTATGGCGGCTAACTTATCGCTCGCAATGGATGATACCGATAAGGTGAAGATTTTGTATGACGATTGTTTAGCTAATGAGATTCGGGTGTTCTCACCAGATATTAATACTGGTGTTTATGTATTTACGCCATTGCGTGCGCCTGATGCCGCACCGGATTCCCCCATTAGCCATATCCGCTATGGTTTAGGTGCTGTAAGAGGCACAGGTGAAGCGGCAATTGAAGTCATTGTGAAGGCGCGCGAGGCTGGCGGCCCATTTAAGGATCTGTTTGATTTCTGCGCACGCGTTGATCGTAGACAAGTCAATCGTCGTGCAATTGAAGCTTTGATGCGCGCCGGCGCTTTCGATAGTTTGTATAAGGACTCCATTCCTACCGGTGGAAATCTTTATGATATTCGATCTACTTTGTTAGCTTCTCTTGCGCGCGCAATTGAGGCTGCCGAACAAGCCGAGGCCTCAATTAATCAAGTGAGTTTGTTTGAGGTGGCTGGGGAAGAAGATCGCCACTTACCTGAGTTAGTGCGTGAACCAGTTTGGTCCGAGAAGAAGCGCTTGCAGGATGAGAAAAGTGCCCTAGGTCTTTGTTTGACCGGCCATATGTTTGACGCCTACCGTGACGAGACAACGCATTTCATTCGCCAGCCATTGGCCAAGGTGACCGAAGGTAAGGATCAGTTGATTGCTGGGATTATTACTTCTGCTCGCATGTTGACTGGTCAGCGCGGCCGGATGATGATTGCAACAATTGATGATGGAACTGCCGCGATTGAGGTAACGCTCTACAGCGAAGTCTACGAACCAAATCGTTCTTGGCTCAAAGAAGATGAGTTGCTAGTGGCCAAGGTGAATATCACTCCCGACAAGTTTTCTGGCGGAGTACGCATCGTTTCTGAAGCGGTAATGGATATCACTGGTGCCCGTATGCGTTTTGCACGTAACGTTCATCTGTCCATCGATTCAGCAATTGATGTCAAATCCTTACGCAGCCAAATTGGGCCCTACTTAATGAGTAACCGGGTGCGCGATCCTAAGTTGGGTCCTGCAGCAACCTCGATGCCAAGCGCCAGCGAGGGCCTAAAAGGTTTAATGCTCACAGCTGCAGTAACTACTAGCGGTGGAGCCTGTCTGATGCAGTTCCCGGAAGAGCTGCGGATTTATCCAGATGATGCTTGCTTGCATAGTTTGAATCAAATTTTGGCAGCTAAACAATCTAATACTGTTCAGGTCCAGTACCACTAAGCACGCATCGTTTTTATTTCTTTGTTGCGCCTTGTAGTGCGTCGATCACTTGATTTGGGTCTAGTTGGTCTAAGCATTCGCTTTTGCTACTTGTGCGATCCTCGCAACCCGCTTTGCGGCAGGGCACGCATTCGCCAGGCCCTTGTAGGATTGTGACATTGCCAACCGTCTGCGAGCGAGCTCGTAATTGATAGGGTTGTTCGCCAACAAAACCATTAGGCCACGGCCCAAAGTTGGTGGGTGGTGTTGGACCAAATAGAGCAATGGTCGGTGTATTGCATGCGGCTGCTAAGTGCGTGATAGAGGTATCTACTCCAACATAAGCTATTGCTCCGCGAATCAGTGTTCCCGCTTGCGGGATAGAGAGTAAGCCTGCGGTATCAATAATATGCTTGCGTGTTTCTTCATCTAGCAATGAAAGAATATCTTTGTTGAGCTGAAGATCTTGCTTTGCAGGAGATGCGCTCAGCACAACTTGCCAACCTTGTCTCGTAATCCATATCAGCAATGTTTGCCAATAAGCAAGTGGCCAACGCTTATATGCGGTTAAAGGTCCAGGGTGAACTACTACATAAGGTGAATGAAGTTGGCTGGCAATGCTGGGTGTAATAGGGTCGCCAGCCGGCGCGCTTACTGAAATAGGTTTATTGAATAAGTCCAGGGGTTTCCGATAAAAGATCTCGAGTAGACGAAGCTTTTCGGTAATGACATGTTGTGCAAAATAATCTACATCAACGGTATGTAAGCAGATCGCCTTTTTCCAAGCATTTTGCTTATCACTTTTACTTTTCTTGGCTTTATCTTGTTCAGTGAGACCTTGGGGATGACCACCCAGTACCCCCACGCGCTGATGTGCCGCTGCTAAGCCGTAAAAATAGGCGCGATCACTGGGTTGCGTAAGCACTGCTAAATCATAGCGTTGAAAGAGTTTAAAAAATAAGGAGAAATACTCTTTGAGTTTAGGGCGGTCTGAAGTTTCAATGATCTGGGCAATATCGGGGTTGCCTTTGAGCATCTCGAGTTTGCCGCGGTAGCCTAAAAAGTGAAATTCAGCATCGGGCCAAAGTTCACGCGCCTGTGAAATGAGTGGTGTAGTGACAAGGACATCCCCAATTTGGCGAGTCGCAATAAATAAAACTTTTTTAGGTTTTAGTGCTGAGAATGCAGTCATGGAGCTAATGTAACTCAAACCTACTGAGCTTTAGCCAGAATTTTTTCACGGACGCGACGCGCATTTTCAGTGGCCTTGGACTGATCATTGATGCGGTGGTGGAGG
>CANGWT010000080.1 GCA_947457745.1 Burkholderiaceae bacterium
CGTTAGCCATCACCCTTCCCTATGGAGTCCGGACTTTCCTCCCCCTCAATAAAGAGGCGGCGATTGCCCAATTGACTCTGCGCCTGCAGTCTAACGCAGTCGCAGAAATTTAACCTGAAAAAGAATAGCGAAACTCTTAACTAGCTTAAGCCAGAGTCCAAGCGATAGTTTCACCTGCACGCAGCGGCACAATTGTGTCATCACCCAAAGGAAGCTCTGCAGGAATATTTTGTGCCTGCTTCACCAAAGTGACTTTCTTAGTATTGCGAGGCAATAGATAAAAATCTGGGCCAAAGAAACTAGCGAAGCCCTCAAGTTTGTCCAACTTAGCAACACTCTCAAATGCCTCAGCATATAAACCTAAGGCATTGAAAGCGCTGTAGCAACCAGCACAACCACAAGCAGCTTCTTTCGCACCCTTGGCGTGGGGGGCACTATCGGTGCCCAAGAAAAACCTGGGGCTACCACTTGTTGCAAGCTCTAATAGGGCAATACGATGCTCTTCACGCTTGAGTACTGGCAAGCAATAGTTATGCGGACGAATGCCGCCAGAAAAAATCGCATTACGATTCATTAATAAATGTTGCGGAGTAATCGTGGCAGCTATATTGTTTTTTCCAGCAGTATGCGCATCACGCACATAGTACGCAGCTTGCTTAGTAGTGATGTGCTCAAACACAATCTTGAGCTCAGGAAAATCTTTACGCAAAGGTTCGAGTACTTGATCAATAAAAGCCGCCTCACGATCAAAGATATCAATGTGAGCACTGGTCACCTCACCATGCACTAACAAGGGCATACCGACGGCCTGCATTACTTCAAGTGCACCATAACAACGCTTGATATCACTCACACCTGCATCACTATTGGTTGTCGCTCCTGCAGGGTAAAGCTTAAATCCAACAATGCCGACATCCTTTGCTTTACGCACCTCATCCGCAGAAGTGTTATCCGTGAGATACAAGGTCATTAACGGTGTAAAGCTAGTTATACCCAAAGATTGAAGGTTGGCTTCAATGCGACCACGATACGCATTTGCTAAATCAACCGTAGTCACTGGAGGCTTCAAATTTGGCATGATGATGGCACGCGCAAATTGGCGCGTAGTATCCGCCAATACGTCTCGCATCACTTCACCATCACGAATATGCAAATGCCAGTCATCCGGCTGAATCAGTTGAATTTGTGTTGGGCTATTGGACATAATTATTTACCAAACAAGATGATGCGGAAATCGTTCACGTTTGTCAGTGTAGGGCCAGTTTCCACCAAAGCATCTAATTGCGCAAAAAAACCAAAGCAATCGTGCTGCTCTAAGTGCTGTGCAGGAATTAGGCTTTGCTTATGAGCAGCCTGGCGAATCGCAGGGGTAAACCACGCACCAGCATTCTTTTCGCTACCATCGATACCATCGGTATCTGCAGCCAAAGCAGAGATGTTTGGCAGATCTGTTGATGCCGAAAAGAGTGACAGTAGATATTCGCTACAGCGCCCACCACGACCTTTGATGTCATTAGGAATAGTTACCGTGCACTCGCCACCCGAGATCAGGGCGATTGGTCCCTTAGCCTTAGTCGATAAATACTGGCGCACCAAGACAGCTTGCTCTATACCTACCTCTTGAGCTTCCCCGGTAATGGTGTCACCCAAAATCACCGGTTCATAACCTTGTGTGCGGACGTATTCCGCTGCAGCCTCAAGACTCTTGTAGGCTGTAGCAATGACATGGTTTTTTACTTGGGCATCTTGTAAATCATCCACCTTTAAAGTCTCTGGAACTTTACCGGCAATACCACGCTGCAAATGGTTTAAAACAGACTCTGGAATAGAGTTAGAACTTAAGTGATGTTTAGCCAAAATATCCAGGGCATCCTGGTAGGTCGAATAATCTGGCGCGCAAGGTCCACTCGCAATATCTGCAGGAGCATCTCCGGTGACGTCCGAAATCAGCAATGCTTCAACTCGAGCGCCACGTGCAATAGCTAGTCTAGCTAAATTACCACCCTGAATCGCTGACAAATGTTTGCGGACGACATTCATCTCTTCGATTGGCGCACCAGAGCGCAAGAGTGCCTCAGTAGTCTTGCGCATATCTTCGATGCTAATACCAGTTTGAGGCAAAGTGAGCAAACTTGAACCGCCGCCGGAGATTAAGGCAATCAATACCTCGCCAGCTTGTAATTCACCAACCAAACGATAAATTTCTTTAGCGCCATCCATGCCGGCTTGATCAGGCACCGGATGACCCGCCTCAATAATTTGAATATGACTGGTTGGAGAGTGGTGCCCGTATCGAGTTAACACTACCCCCTCTAGAGTTGCATTCGGCCAATGACTCTTGGCATGCGACTCTAGGGCAGTTGCCATTGACGCACTCGCTTTGCCTGCGCCCACCACTAAACATCTTCCTTTGGGCTCTAAGCCTCGAGGAAAGATCTTACCTAGGTATTCAGGAACAATTTTGCTTGGGTCAGCGACCGCTAAAGCTGCGGCAAAGGCATTTTTGAGAATTGTTTCTTGCTGGCTCATATAGACATTCTAATCAAGAACGATGCGCTCTTGCATTTGCCACATTTCACCATATCGGCCAGCAGCAGCCAATAGCTCTGTATGCGTTCCACGCTCCACTATTTGGCCATGGTCCATGACTAAAATTTGATCTGCATGAACAATAGTGGAAAGCCTATGAGCAATAATCAAAGTCGTACGGTTTTTAGCCAAGCCAAGCAGTTCTTCCTGAAACGCCCGCTCTGTTTTGGAGTCCAGCGCTGATGTTGCCTCATCAAAGATTAACATTGCTGGCTTTTTAAGTAGGGTGCGTGCAATCGCAACACGCTGCTTCTCACCACCTGACAACTTCAAACCACGCTCGCCTACTTGGGTATCGTAGCCATCCGGGAGGTTTTTAATAAAACGATCTATCTGCGCAGCTCTAGCAGCCTCATGAACTTCTTCAATCGAGGCATGAGGATTGCCATAGGCAATGTTGTAGCCAATGGTGTCATTAAATAAAACAGTGTCTTGAGGAACGATACCAATTGCCTTGCGCAAACTCGATTGAGTGACATCCATGATATTTTGCTCATCAATTAAGATCTTGCCGGTCTGAACATCATAAAAACGAAATAGCAGACGGGCAAGAGTACTCTTACCAGCACCGCTCTGGCCCACCACTGCAGTAATAGTTCCCGCCGGAATATTAAAACTGACATCCTTCAAAATCTCACGTTTTGCCTCGTAATGAAACGAGACATTCTCAAAACGAACATCTGGGCCACGGCCTTGATTACTAACGCGCAAAGGCTGGGCATTGGGCACATCCGCAATCTCCTTCTCCGTATTGAGAAGCGAGAACATACGATCCATGTCTGTCAGTGCTTGCTTAATCTCACGATAAATCACACCCAAGAAATTCAGTGGAATATACAACTGAATCATCAGGGTGTTGACCAAAACTAAATCGCCCAGAGTCATAGACCCATCGATCACACCCAAAGTAGCGCGCCACAGAATCATGATCAGTCCGACAGCAATAATGGCCTGCTGACCAAAATTGAGGAGTGCCAAGGATTTTTGAGACTTAACAGCGGCAGCTTGATAACGTACTAGATTTTGATCATAGCGACTGGCTTCAAAGGCTTCATTGCCAAAATACTTTACTGTCTCAAAGTTTAAGAGTGAATCAATTGCTTTCTGATTAGCTTTGGAATCCATGTCATTCATGGTTCTGCGGAAGTGAGTACGCCATTCCGTCACTACTACTGTAAAGCCAATATACAGAACTAGGGCAATTAGTGTAATAGCAGCAAACCAAATGTCGTATGCGTAAGCAAAGTAACCGAGCACTAAGCAAAACTCAATTAAGGTAGGCAGAATGCTGTAAAGCGAATACGAGATCAGTGACTGAATACCACGTGTACCACGCTCAATATCCCGACTAACTCCACCAGTCTGACGTGCTAAATGAAAGCTCAGTGCGAGTGAGTGCAGGTGCTCAAACACTTGTAGCGCTACTTTACGAACGGCATTTTGAGTAACGCGTGCAAAAAGAGATTCACGTAACTCAGTAAACAAAGAGGCTGATATTCTTAAAAGGCCATAGGCTAATATCAATCCAGCTGGAACTGCCAATAATGCCTGGGGCGAATCTGCCTTGATATTGAGAGCATCAATTAATTGCTTCATCAGAATCGGTATGCCCAGGTTAGTAACCTTGGCAGCAACTAAGCATGTCAGAGCAATCGCAACCCTAAACTTGTATTCCAATAGGTAGGGAAGTAAGTCGCGAATTACCTTCCAATCGCTACCCTGTGATGGCTTTGAATCTGCTGCTGAATGATGGTGCCCTGATGAATGTCTCATCACTCTATCTTAGTCAGTTACGCTCTGACGCGCAGAAAATAACTTGAGAATTGCTTCACCATTACTGGGGGAGAAGCATTTATTCGCTGCTTCAGCGTGAGGCAGCCATTGATAGGCAACGTGCTCTCTTGGCGCCAATCTGACTGAGGTCTCATTTGGAACAAGTAATGAGAACCAATGCTCGGTATTTCTGGTCACTCCAGCGGCGTAGCGGTGACGCCATTGCGGATAAATCTCATACTCAATCCGATGATGCAGATCCTGCAAAGAGTACGCCGGAAGAGATTGGACATCAATTCCGGTCTCTTCTAGGACCTCGCGTGCGGCAGCGGCGCCAAGATCCTCATCGAGGCAATCAATGCTACCAGTAACGGATTGCCAAAAATTGGCTTTATCGGCCCGCTCGATTAGTAAGACCTCCCCATTCGATTTGTAAATAACAACTAAAACCGAAATAGGGATTTTCAAGATGATCTAAATACTGTCTTACTTAAGCAGTAGGGGTAGCTTGGCGTAACCGAATATGGAGCTCTTTTAGCTGACGCTCGTCTACTGAGCTAGGAGCCTGAGTAAGCAAGCACTGTGCACGCTGTGTTTTCGGGAAGGCGATCACATCACGAATAGATTCAGCACCGGTCATCATCGTGACAATACGATCCAAACCAAATGCGATACCACCGTGTGGAGGCGCGCCGTACTGCAAAGCATCCAATAAGAATCCAAACTTCGCCTGAGCCTCTTCGACACCAATCTTCAAGGCACGGAATACCTGGCTTTGCACTGCTTCTTGATGGATGCGAACTGAACCACCACCAATCTCACTACCGTTCAGCACCATGTCATAAGCTTTAGCTAAACACTTTCCAGGACTCGATTCGAGATACTGCATATGCTCATCTTTAGGGCTAGTGAATGGATGGTGACATGCAACCCAACGGGCATTGTCTTCATCATATTCAAACATTGGGAAATCAACCACCCACAATGGCTTCCAAGCTTCAGTGGATAGGCCATGCTCTTTGCCCCAAGCAGAGTGACCAATCTTGAGACGCAAACCGCCAATCGCATCATTCACTACTTTTTCTTTATCGGCACCGAAGAAAATAATATCGCCATCTTTAGCACCAGTGCGCTTCAAGATGCCTTCGATAGCAGCATCATGCAAGTTCTTGACGATTGGTGATTGCAAGCCATTACGACCTTCTGCAAGCGAATTCACCTTGATCCACGCCAAACCTCTAGCACCATAGATCGCTACAAATTGAGTGTAGTCATCAATTTCACTACGGCTAATCTCAGCACCGCCAGGTACGCATAAACCAACTACGCGGCCACCCTCTTGATTTGCTGCACCAGAAAATACTTTGAAATCAACATCTTTCATTAAATCAGTCAATTCAGTAAATTCAAAATTCACACGCAGATCTGGCTTGTCTGAACCAAAGCGTGCCATACCTTCTGAGTAAGGCATAGTTGGAAATGGATTTGGCAACTCCACGTTCATGGTGACTTTAAAAATATGACGAATCATGTTTTCAAATAACTCACGGATTTCTAGCTCATCCAAGAAAGCTGTTTCACAGTCGATCTGAGTAAATTCAGGCTGACGATCAGCACGTAAATCCTCGTCACGGAAGCACTTGGTAATTTGATAGTAACGATCAAAACCTGCCACCATCAACAACTGTTTAAATAACTGCGGAGACTGTGGCAAAGCAAAGAACTGACCATCATGCACGCGTGAAGGTACCAAGTAATCGCGCGCACCTTCAGGAGTACTCTTCGTTAACATCGGTGTTTCGATATCGATAAAACCTGCAGAATCAAGATAACGACGACATTCCATGGCCACGTTGTAACGTAAACGTAAATTCTTTTGCATTTGTGGGCGACGCAAGTCCAAAACACGGTGAGTTAAGCGAGTAGTCTCAGATAAATTCTCATCTTCCAATTGGAATGGAGGTGTAATGGACGCATTCAAAATCACCAGGCTATGGCAAAGTACTTCAATTTTGCCGCTGACTAAATCATTGTTCTCAGTACCAACAGGACGTGCACGTACCAAACCTTTAATCTGAATACAAAATTCATTACGAACCTGCTCAGCCAATGCAAACATCTCAGGGCGATCTGGATCGCAAACTACTTGTACAAAACCTTGGTGATCACGCAGGTCAATAAAGATCACGCCACCGTGGTCACGGCGACGATTAACCCAACCAGCGAGGGTAATCTCTTGACCAATGAGTGATTCAGTTACCTGACCGCAGGTATGGCTTCGCATCGACATAACAATTTCCTATAAATCAAAGATGATGGTTTGACTGAGTAGCAGTCAAACCAGTTGAACTGGTGGGGGGAACTGATCCCATTGAAACAATATGTTTGAGCGCCTCTTCGACACTCATCTCTAATTCAATGGTGTGCGCACGTGGGACAATCATAAAAAATCCAGAGGTTGGATTTGGAGTGGTCGGCAAGAAAACATTAACGTAATCCTCGCCCAACTTAGCAGCAACTTCTTTTGCGGGCATACCAGTCTGAAATGCAATCGCCCAAGAATCTGCATGGGGATAGCGAATTAATAATGCCTTGCTAAACGCTTGGCCACTGCCAGAAAATAAAGTGGAAGATACTTGTTGAACACTAGAGTAAATCGATCGCACAATCGGAATGCGATTCATCAAGCGGTTCCACACCTTCATCCACCACTGCCCCGCAAAACTGATTGCGAGGAATCCAGTAATCACAATGACTGAAACAACAATCAGAATACCCACACCCGGTAATTCACGGAAATGTTGCAAATCACCGGAAAACTGATTGGGGAATACAGCAATAATGGCATGCATTACAGAGCCAAAAACACCGTCGAGCAGACCCAATCCCCATGCAATCACCCAAATGGTGATTGACATCGGTGCCCACACCAGAATGCCTGCGATAAAGTATTTTTTCATTTGCCCACGCTTACGCTTTGCCTAACCTGGCATTTTAG
>CANGWT010000081.1 GCA_947457745.1 Burkholderiaceae bacterium
GTAATATTGAGTTGTAGAATTGTTGTAAATCGTAGCAATCAGGAGAATGAGATGAAGATTAATGAGAATGCAGCGCTGATTCCCCCAAATTCTGGAGTGGGTAAAACCATACCAGGCGCTAACTCGTCCCCTGTAAATAATTCCCTAGCCAAAGCACAGGCTGATCTAGTTTCTGGCCCTGCAGTCAATTTAGATATTAGTCTTACAGCAAAGCTCGCTGAAGTACAAAGTGAATCAAAGGCAGGCAAAGCTAGCGATGAAGCTTTAATCGAAAAACTCCGCGCTAAGGTAGCTGCTGGTGAGTTTGAGATTGACTACAAAAAAATCTCACAAGCGATGCTCAAA
The DNA here is from genome assembly GCA_947457745.1 of Burkholderiaceae bacterium. Taxonomy (GTDB): domain Bacteria; phylum Pseudomonadota; class Gammaproteobacteria; order Burkholderiales; family Burkholderiaceae; genus Polynucleobacter. The sequence continues at coordinate 346 of CANGWT010000081.1, forward strand.
GATGTAGTGGCAGCAATAGGTCAAAAGCCTAATCGCGCCTAAACTGTTACTAGCAATAACTAGCTCGTAATCCTCCCCAATTTTTAAGAATGACTGATTCAATTCCATCAATTACATTTGATGGACTTCATGCATTTTTGGAGAAAATTGACACTGCAGTCAGGGGCCTACGCACAGCCTTAGAGGCGAACGATATGGACCGTCTCCCAAGCGCTCTCGAACTTACAAACTTGGCCCTGGACTCCATCAATGCCTATCCTGGCGGAGTTGAAAAGCTCAGGGCTGATATTAATCAATTTCCTGAGGCTCAAAAAGAGCAGTTACTGAGTTTGCTTAATGAAACCTCAACTAACCATCAAATTAATGGCGAGTTGATCCGCCTAGCCATGCAGCGAAGTGCTGCAATGCAATCTTTTATCGCCCAACAAGCCCCAAGCGCTACTTACGGTAGTGATGGAGGGGTACCTGGATCTGTCGGCGGAGTGTTATCCCGTAAGGTTTGAGTTTAGATGGGGTCTGCTGTTCAAGTTTTAGGCTAAGACAGACTCAAATCAGTGGCTCCATAGCGTGAGATGGATAACATTCTTCGTATAATTGAGTCCTATCCAATTGCCACGCTTGTCCCGAGCTTATTGATGGAGTAGGGTGGCGGAAATTCAAAAGATGTCATTCAAAATATATCAACCTGATCCCGGAGAAATTGACCCTAAACATAGTTTAGATAGCCGATTTCTATATAAGAATCTTGAAAAATTCTTTTCGCCAGGCCCAGTTTCTGCAATCTTTAATATCAAATCTTCACAGCTGCTGCCTGTAAACGTCGACAGTTTGGATGCAAAGACCGGTTTTAAATTGAAGATTGAGGAGATGCCTAAGAATGGCATTCATGGATTCTTAAGTGAGCCTTGCATTTTTGTGGCTGGTCTTGAAGTTGGTAAATTGCAATTTTTAATGCAGGGGTTGAGGACTTTGGATGGCGGCTTACTGGTATGTGATATCCCCAAAGAGGTCGTCCTCATCCAGCGTCGAGAGGACTTTAGGGTTCCTGCTCCTCCTGATAAAGCATTTAAGGCTTTAATTTATTTCAGTGTTGGCAAGGAAATGATTGCTGACATTATTGATATTTCCGATAAGGGTATTCAGTTTGATCTTCGTCTTGGTGCAACCGAGCTAGAGATCGGAAAAATTTGGACCGGCTGCACTTTAGAGAGATTACAAGCTCGAACTGCTAAATTTGATCTCGTTATTCGGAGCATTAGACCGAGCTTGATAGAGGAGTCGCGGGTTCGAGTGGGATGTGAACTTCATGAACCCACTAGGTTGAATTTAAATGAATTTGCAAGTACTAGAACTGCAATTCAGAGTTCAAGACTGAATAGACGCATTAATTATTGGTTTCAGGATGCCTCATGGTGTTAATTTTTTGCTCCATAGCGTCGCATTAAGCATTTATCGTTCTTTTAAAATTAAATATAATGATTTAATAACTAATTTGGAGTTAGAAGTCATGAGTTACGGAGCAATTGAATTAGGTCAATTAAATATGCAGAAGGGCAAGTTTGATGTTGCCTTTGATATTTTGTATGACAGTGCAGTAAATGACCAGAATGATGATGCGGTTTTCCTGATGACCAAAATGTGCTTTGATGGAAATCTATCTACTGAGCATATGGAGAAATTCTATGAGTTTCAGAATGGCCATACGAGTATAGGTAACGGATATGCGCTCTTTAATGTGGGATTGATGCACGAGCGTGGCCTTGGAAAGGTCCCCCAGAGCTACAAAGTTGCCGTTGAATATTATCAAAGAGCGGTGAAAGAGGAGGTAAAGGATGCCTACTGTAATTTAGGCAATATCTTTGCTCTTGGGCTAGGTATGGAGCAAGGCGTTCCTAGGGACGTAAACATGGGAGTTAAGCTGCTAGCTATGGGCGCAGAAGAGGGTAGTAGGCAATGTGCCTATACTTTGGGCTCACTCTATGGCAAAGGTGAATTTATTCCGGTAGATCTAAAAAAATCTTTTTACTTTTTGTCTTTAGCCGCACTTCAGGGTCATGATCAGGCAAAGCGGGTGCTGCATATTTTTGTGCATAGTCATAAGGAAGATTACGACGCAGAGATGTCGGCTGCAGAAGTAACATTTGGCAAGATTCAGAATCTACGCATGCTTTATAAGTGCTTATAACTGCTTGCTAACTATAAGCAAGCTCTGCTGAGGGTAGGTCAGACTTTTAGTTTTGCTCTAATGCGGATCATCCCTTGCGTATGGATTTGGCTAATACGGCCTGGGGTGATGTTCATGACCTGCGCAATTTCTCGATAGGATAGTTCTTCCTGGTAATGTAATGCGAATACCAGTTTTTCATTTTCAGGTAAGCCTTCGAGAATGGTGGCTATGCGATCTGCAAGCTGACTCATGGCAACTGCTCGCATTGGATCTGAGTCATCGGCATCAGATGGCAGCAAATCATCTGATAAATCATCCAGTGGCATCAAATGCACCATATTGGACATGATGGCATGGTAAGCCTCGATGGTGATTTCTGCGCCACTGGCAATTTCCTTCTCAGACGGGTGGCGGCCTAAATTCTGTTCTAGCTTACGCGTTACCTTCTCAATCCCGACGAGTTCATCGCGCTGATTGCGCGGGAGAATGTCATTTTTACGGCAAGAATCGTAGATAGCCCCTCTAATACGTGTTCTTGCATAAGCCTCAAATGCAAGATTGGGCTGAGGTTCGTAGCGAGTCAGGGCATCTAGTAGACCGGTAAGCCCTTCTTGAATCAGGTCATCCACTTCCACATTCGGGGGCAGTTTTGAGCAAATCTGATGGGCAATCCGCTTTACCAGCGGCAAGTGCTCCTCAATGGCCTGATTGATATCGATTGACTGGGAATAAGTAGATGGCTTCAATCACAACTCGTATATTGGGAATGCTTGATTTTATGCGACTTAGCTTGTAATTTTTGCAGAAATCGCCTTAAAGAATCCCATAGGCATAACAAATTCATGAGTATCGCCCTTACTGACCGGGTTCCAGCTTAAATCGTCCGGATCTAATTCAACGCGTTCAGCGGTGAAGGCTTTGATCCAACCAATGAAATCCAAAGGCTGCTCAAGTGCTGACAGGGATGCATTATGCAGTTTTTCAAAAGCCTGGGTGCCCGCAGATTCATCTTCACCACCCACAATCAATACTGAGAGCGGTTCATCGACTTGCAAAATTGCCATTTGACGAACCATCACTAAGGCTTTTTTTAGTGAAGCTTGGTCGCTGGTAGTCACCAAGATGCGTTTGACGTTACTACCGTAATACGCAACGATATTGGCATCTGGATCAATCGTTGGGAAAACGATGTAGTCAATATCAATTTCATGATTGATTAAGCGTTGATCAAGCTTGGGGTATTTAGCAAAACGACGAGTAATCTCGGGGCGTAGCTTAACGCTCGTGGCGTACCAAAAATTCTCCTCAATTGCTTTAATACTTCTTGGTAAATCAACAGAGCTAGTAAATACTTGCCCCAAGTCGTAACGAATGGGGTACAAAAATCCCGACATCGTTTTACGATCTGATAAAGCAATTTCATCTACCAATAACACCCTGTGCCCGAGTTGTTTGATATTGTGTGCTGTTCCATGGCCCAAGTGAATAGTGGAATCAGCATCTAGCGTACTGGCAATACAAATGACTCGTGATAACTCAGCACCAAAGATATTACGTAATCCCTCAGCTTGATCAACGCCGCCTGCAGTAGTCGTACTCATGGATTGACTTTGCGGATCCAGTCACCAAGGTGGTCTGAAAGTAGGGCAGGTACTTGCTCATCAGTGATTGAGAACGTTTCTGAGAAAGCGCGCATGGCCATCGCACGATGACTTAAGTAGTTGATATCGGGCTGACTGAGATCTTCAGGAACACGCTGACCATTAGAGACAAACATCACAGAGAGATCATGACGAATCACGCTATCAATGACTGGTGCTAGATGGGCTGCCTCATCAATCTTGGTAATGATGACAGAATTGAGCTTCTCACCATTGGCATTTTGCATGGCTTGATTGTGAAGACTAATTACTTCTTCCTGGGTACGCAGATCCGTAGTGGAGCTCATGACTAAAATGCGGCGAGCTTTATTGGAGCCATGCTCTAATAATTGAGATTGCTCGACCATCAGCGTATCGCGTTGGCTCACACCGGCAGTATCTAGCAAGACAATCTTACGATTAGAGAAGTCTTTAATCTTTGCGGCTAAGTCTTCGCTATCTCTCACGGCGGTTACTGAGAGACCTAGAATTTTGGCAAATGTTTTGAGTTGCTCCTGGGCGCCAATACGATAGGTGTCGGTAGTCAGCAAGGCAACTTGATTGCGACCATAGCGCAGTACGCAGCGCGCCGCAATTTTTGCAACAGTCGTGGTTTTACCAACACCAGTTGGGCCAATAAATGCAAAGACACCGCCGCGATCAAAGATATCAAAGGCGTGGGAAGTCTTGATCATGCATTTGACTTGCTCGCGAGCATTTTTAATCAGGGCGGGAACGCTTAAATCTTCAGGTAGGTTGCGCGCGATTTCAGCGCAAAGCTTGGGAGAGAAACCGCTATTCAAAAGGTGTTTAACGATCTCGGTAACGTGGGTGTTTTCTTGCTGAATACTTCCCCAAAAATTGCCGGCAACATGTGATTGCAAGAGATACTTTACTTCGCTGATTTCAGCCAAGAGTTTTTCTACTTTAGGTGAGCTATCAGATTCAAACACATTTGAAACTGCTGGTGCGGCGGGTACAGTGGATTTTTGTAATCCCGGCTCAGAAATACGATGCGCCTGAGCAGCATTCAGTGCCGATAGTCTGGCGGCGTTTAATGCCGCAACATCGTGAGCCGCTTTGGCATTGGCAGCGGCAGAAGCATTAAAAATCGCATCATTGTTAGAGGGATTAATCACGCTTCTATCACTACGATGAACGCGCTCAACATCATTAAATGAGGTTGGTAAAAAAGCTTCTGCACCGGGAGCACGCACTGAGCGACCTGCTCGTGCTGGGTTACGTCTTAAGCTACCAGCGGGAATCTCGCCATAAGGTTTTGGAGCAGGGGCTTGGGCGCGCCTGGCAATGGCGTTCTCAAATTTATCGGAAAGCCCAGATTGAGCCATGGATCTTTCTGAGAATGGACTGCTTTCGTTATTAAAGGGATCTATGGATTCAGAACGAGTGGATAAGTTGGCTAAATCGTGAGAAGTAATAGCAATAATTTCTACGCCCTGGTCAGTGTCTTTAGTAGAAAGCACCATGGCATCAGATCCCAATTCTGTACGAATCAGCTTTAACGCTTCAGCGGTATTGGCTGCGATAAATTTTTGGGGGCCCATGCTTAAACTCCGGAGTAGATCTCTTTAATGGTGATTTTAGGGGTTTTTGCCCGTTTGGGAACAAAGAACTTTGAAGAAAGCCAGGTTGGAGGTTGGGGGTAGCTCCCCTAATGCTAAAACCACTGCTTGAGGGCAGACGCGTCTCGCAATGCGGGAGAGCGTCATTCTGGTGCGTGTTCCTGTAACGATCACGGGCGGGAGATTTTGACTCTCCAGCTCCTGTATGCCTTTAATGACCTCTTCGCCAAACATTCTGGCTAGGGAGGGCTCAATCAGGCCATCTGGGGCAATTGCACCATTGCCAATGGCCTGCTCAATCAGTCGCTCAAATTCCGGCTGAATACCTAAAACTTGGTAGTTAGAGCCATCACCCAAGGTTTCCTGAACAATGGTTCTTCTCAAGGCAAAGCGAAGATGCGGCAGAATTTCTAATGGGTCATTCATTTTTGGAGCCCATTCACTAGCCACCTCCAGAATAGTTCGTAAATCCTTAATGGGCACATCTTCTTCTAGGAGTAACTGTAAAAGACGTTGTAAGGTGGCCAAAGGAACCACTTTGGGAACTACCTCTTCCACGAGTTTGGGGTAATTCACCTTGACGTGATCTAAGAGGTCTTGCGTTTCTTGACGGCCTAATAGCTCAGCCGCGTGCTGATGAATCAGGTGGTCCAAGTGGGTGGTAATGACTACAGCAGGCTCGACTACGGTATAGCCCTTAGCAATAGCCTCATCCCGAAAGCGACGCTCAATCCACACTGCTGGCATACCAAAGGTAGGGTCCTTCACTTCGATACCTGGAATGCTCTCGCCAGCAGTTTGTTGGATGGCTAGAAGGCGATCAGGCAGGCATTGCCCACGACCAATCTCCGCACCGTAAAGCAGGACACGGTAGGTCTCTGCACTGAGTTGTAAGTTATCCCGAATATGCACCGATGGAATTAAAAAGCCAATCTCCGTAATAAACTTGCGCCGAATTGCCTTAATGCGCTTGATAAGATCACTCTCATTCCCTTTGTCCACCAACGGAATCAGGCGGTAAGCTAACTCTAAGCAGAGTGGCTCAACAATGGGAACATCTTTCCATTCAAGCTCTTGATTGGTGTCAGGTGCAGCGGCAGCAGTCTTGGCAGCTGCAGTCTCGCGTTTAATCTTTTGGTGGGTTAAAAAGGCAAGACCACCAAAAAGCAAGGCAAAACCAATAAAGATCACATGCGGCATTCCTGGCAAGATGCCCAGAATGCCAAGGACGGCAGCAACTACGCCAAGGGCATTGCTGTTTGCTTCGAACTGTTTGGAGACCTGACCAGAGAAGTCATCCTCTGTAGCAACGCGGGTTACCAAAATACCGGCTGCAGTAGAAATAATCAGCGCCGGAATTTGCGCAACTAATCCATCACCAATCGTGAGTGATGCAAATGTAGACAGTGCCTTACCAAAAGCCATGTCGTATTGCAAAACGCCAATAATCAAACCACCAATCAGGTTGATGACCAAAATCATGATGCCGGCCATGGCATCGCCACGTACAAACTTTGAAGCACCATCCATGGA
>CANGWT010000082.1 GCA_947457745.1 Burkholderiaceae bacterium
CTGCCGTAAGGCGATAAGCGCACACCGATACGATCGCTTGGGTATACCTTGGTAACAGACTCAATAACCTCTCCCAATAAGCGCATGCGATTTTCGATTGAACCACCATAGCCGTCAGTGCGTTGATTGGTTTTATCTTGCAAAAACTGATCGAGTAAGTAGCCGTTCGCAGAATGAATTTCCACGCCATCAAAACCTGCCACTTTTGCATTAGCAGCAGCTAATTCAAAGTCTTTCAAGAGACGGGCAATTTCTTCAGTGGTCATCGCCTTAGGAGTTTCGTAATCGTGCAACTTCCAATCAGCACCATATGTTTGGCCAGCAGGCGCAATCGCAGATGGGGCCTCAGGGATACCCTGCTCGGGATGTAAGGAGGAATGAGAAATACGTCCGACATGCCATAACTGCGCAATCATCTTGCCGCCTTTAGCATGCACCGCACTCACAATCTCCTTCCAGGCCGCTGTTTGCTCAGCAGAATAGATTCCAGGCGTTGCTGGATAGCCTTTGCCAATAGGAGAAATTTGCGTTGCTTCACTGATGATGAGGCCAGCACTTGCCCTTTGCTGATAGTAAGTTTTTGCGAGAGGATGTGGCACATCCCCATCAATGGCACGCATTCTGGTAAGAGGCGCCATCACAAGGCGATTCTTTAATTCAATAGCGCCAAGCTTGACGGGGGTAAACATGATTTCTTTTCCAGACATGAACTACTTTCTTTTTTGGGGGATGAATACGTCTATTAAGGCGCAACTTTAGCAGGGATATTAAAGTCTCACCGATACCACACTAGATTCTTTGAAAACTCTTTCGACTGCCACGACTAATTCTTGGATGAGTTTTGAATCTTGACTCAATACTTTGGGCAAGCGCTTGGAACTCATCCTGATGCGCGGTTGATAAGCGGGCGACAAGTGCAATCACTCTCTTGGGAGCCGGCGGCGCTAGAGGCCGAGCAATTAATGTCGTGCCATTTAAAATCCCACCTTTTACCGCCATCTCAGGAAGGAGCGCAATGCCCATGCCAGACTCTACCATTTGCAACAAAGTGAGCAAGCTAGTTGCCTCCATGCCCTCGGCATTGCGAATATCAGCATGCTTACAAGCCTGCATAGTATGATCACGCAGGCAATGGCCCTCCTCTAGCAGAAGTAGCCTCTCTGCCATTTTGGTAGGCAAATGAATTTCCTTACCTTTTAATGCAGGGTCATTTGCGCCTGCAACCAACCAAAATTCATCAATAAAAAGTTCCTTCACCAATAAGCCGGCTGTGTCATAAGGCAATGCAATTAATGCAAAATCGAGTTGATGATCTGCTAAACGCGCCAAGAGATTGGCGCTTAAATCTTCACGCAGGACAATTTTTAGCTTGGGGTAATGCTCCCGAATATCAGGCAACACATTGGGTAATAAAAATGGTGCGATGGTTGGGATTACTCCCAATCGAATTGTTCCCACCATTGGCTCGCCAGAGGCGCTCGCATACTCCACCAGATCTTGAGACGAGGCTAAGATGCCTTTAGCCCTTTCCAAAATCTCTACACCGATTGGAGTGATAGCTACATTTTGCCTATCCCGCTCGACCAAGCAGACTCCCAAAACATCTTCCAGCTCTTTTAAGCCAGCGCTCAGGGTAGATTGGCCTACAAAGCAGGCCTCTGCAGCCCTAGTAAAATTGAGCTCTTGAGCAACTGCTACAAAATAGCGAAGCTGTCGTAATGAAGGTAGAGTCGCCATAAGCTGTAGTTGTCCCTATAATCTATTTATCAGATAAATAATATCATTCCTATTTACCTTATAAATAATTGCTTACTTGCCTACTTTCTTGCTTGATACAAAACAATCAGATCTTTAGCAAGCAAGTGAATTTGAAATTCAATTTAAACTGTCTTTAATCTCTTACAGTAAGGAATCCCTATGAAATCTTGGCAATGTATCGTATGTGGTTTCACCTATGACGAAGCAAAAGGTTTACCTGAAGATGGCATTCCTGCCGGTACCGCTTGGGCTGACGTCCCTGAAGATTGGGAATGCCCAGATTGCGGCGTATCAAAATCTGACTTTGAAATGGTGCAAGTTTCCTAACTCAAGCCAAACGCAATACCTTTAAACGCATTATTAGGGAGTCCAGTTTTGGATCATCAGAATCAATCATCCTCACCAGGGATTGTCATTATTGGTAGCGGCCTAGCTGGCTACACAGTCATTCGCGAGCTACGCAAAATAGATAAGACAACTCCGATTACGCTGATAACAAGAGAGCCAGGATATTTTTACTCAAAGCCCATGCTCTCTACGGCAATGGCAAGCAGCAAAACTGCAGAGCAATTGATTTCTACTAATGCTGAGGGTATGGCAATACAGCTAGACATTACGATACTGGGCGATACTGATGTCACTGCAATTGATGCCGCCGCACAAACAGTCACCACTTCTAAAGGCAGTGTTTCATATGGAAAGTTAGTGCTAGGATTAGGCGCCGATCAAATTCGCTTACCTTTAAAAGGCAATGCAGCTAATGAAGTTATTACCGTCAATGATCTGGAAGACTACGCCCAATTTCGCAAGACGATTGAAGGCAAAAAACGAATCGCCATTTTAGGTGCCGGCCTCATTGGATGTGAGTTTGCGAATGATTTAGTTTTAGGTTCATATGAAGTAGATGTTATTGATTTAGCACCGCAGGCTTTGGGGAGACTTCTTCCCGAGGCGGCGGCACAGACACTACAAGCCAAGCTCAGTGCAGTAGGGGTACATTGGCACTTTGCTACTACCGTTCAATCGATTGATCGAAGCGGTGAATCTCTCTCGATTACCCTTGCCAACGGATCAGTCATTAATAGTGATGCATTTCTATCCGCTGTCGGTTTAAGACCTCGCTTAGATTTAGCTCAAGCAGCCGGAATTGCAACAGGTGAAGGTATTACTGTCAATCGTCAATTAGAAACTAGCGCCAAGAATGTTTATGCTATCGGTGACTGCGCTGAAGTCGAGGGTTTGGTTCTGCCTTATGTCATGCCGATCATGCAGGCAGCACGAGCTTTAGCCCCTAACCTGCTTGGGCAAGCGACTGCCCTCAGTTATCCAGCTATGCCGGTCATGGTAAAGACCCCCGCCCTACCAACGATTGTTTCACCGCCGGCTAAAGATGCAGTCGGTGATTGGAAAATAAATTCAGTTGAAGGTGGTCTTGAGGCGCGCTTTGAATCTAGTGATGGTAAGTTACTCGGCTTTGCTCTTCTTGGTGCAGCCACTGCACAACGTGGCGCACTGACAAAAGAGTTGCCACCCATCCTGTAATCAAGCTGGCTGAAGCCATCTCTTGTCGCTCTGCACTAAAGCAAAAGGCCCGCTCAGCGGGCCTTTTGCATAATCTCAGAAATTTACCTTATGAAGCAATCACAAACCATGTTGTGTTATGTGACTGCGCACTCATCAAAAATAGCATTGGAATTGAAAGCATCGTATTGAAACGAGAAGTCAACATCGCAATACGTGCAGACTTTGCTTTGACATCAGGCTCAACCGCAACAATACCTAGAGCACGTTTTTGATTTGGCCAAATAATGAACCAAACGTTAAACGCCATAATCAGGGCAATCCACATACCTAAACCGATTGCACGAAAAGGTGCCTGCAAAGTAAATGCTTGATGCGCATATCCGTTCAATATGGATAAAATCAAGCCGCTAAGTACGGTCAATAAGGCAGCCCAACGAAACCAAAAGAGCGCTGTTGGAGCGATTACTTTGCCGATTGCCGGCTTTTGCTCATCCGGAATCTTTGCCATTGATGGAATCTGCACAAAATTGAAATACCAAAGCAAGCCTACCCACATCACGCCAACCATCACGTGAATCCAGCGGAATAAGAATGGCAACTCAATCGAACTGAGGTTAGCACCCAAGGCTAAGACAACCAGCAGGAGAAGCACAAAGCCAGCTAAAACAGTACGGCCTAATGAGGTAAAGATGGATGACATAAGAGCTTCCTAGAGAAAAGTAAATATATCAGGTTGGATTTAAGCAAAATTCTTACTTGCAAAATCCCAGTTCACTACATTCCAGAAATTTTCAAGATACTTTGGACGAGCATTACGGGTATCAATGTAATAAGCGTGCTCCCATACATCACAAGTCATCAAAGGTTTTGCATCGGTAGTTAATGGTGTAGCTGCGTTGCTTGTTGACGCCAAATCCAGAGTGCCGTCAGCCTTCTTAACCAACCAAGCCCAGCCAGATCCAAACGTACCAACCGCGCACTTTGTAAACTCTTCTTTGAATTTATCGAAAGAACCCCACTTTGCATTAATGGCATCAGCTAAAGGACCCGTTGGTGCGCCGCCGCCATTTGGCTTCATGCTATTCCAGTAAAAAGTATGATTCCAAACCTGAGCTGCGTTATTAAAAACACCACCTGCAGACTTTTTAATGATGTCTTCAAGGGATGCATTCTCAAACTCAGTACCTTTAACCAAATTATTTAAATTGGTGACATACGTTTGATGATGCTTGCCATAGTGAAACTCAAGCGTTTCTTTTGAGATGAATGGTGAAAGCGCATCTAATGCGTATGGTAGTTGAGGTAATGTATGTTCCATTATTTTTCCTTATAAAACGTATTAATAAATAGCTAGGGAAGCCACAATCGCCTTACTATAGACGATTCTGGCGGATTTGTTTTGGTACAAGGCGACCAAGGGGTCGCCTGGTGACCTATTTAAAGATTACTGAGCCGTCCAGCCACCGTCCATATTCCAGGCCGCTCCACGTACTTCAGAAGCATCTGGACTGCAAAGGAAAACAGCCAACGCTGCTAATTGTTCTGGGGCCACAAATTCACCTGAAGGCTGCTTCTCCGACACCAAGGCTTTTTTGGCCTCTTCATTCGAAATCCCTTCACGCTCTGCCCGCGCATCCACTTGCTTTTGAACTAAGGGAGTCAAAACCCAACCTGGGCAAATCGCATTACAAGTAATCCCTGTTTTGGCATTCTCTAGAGCAGTCACCTTGGTTAAGCCAACGATGCCATGCTTGGCAGCGACATAAGCTGATTTTTGAACAGAACCAACCAAGCCATGAACGGAAGCGATATTGATGATACGACCCCAGTTACGCTTCTTCATTCCAGGCAAAGCATGGTGAGAGGTATAAAAGGCTGAGCTTAAGTTGATGGCAATAATGGACTCCCACTTATCTGCTGGAAAATCTTCAACATTTGCTGTGTGCTGAATGCCTGCATTGTTTACCAATATATCTAGCGAACCAAAGCGCTTTTCAGTCTGCTTGATAAGATCCTCAATCTCAGCAGGCTTACTCATATCAGCGCCGTGATATTCCACTTCAATGCCACAAGCTTTGATAGCAGCAATTGCGGCATCCTTTTCACCAAAGCCATTAACCATAATATTGGCACCCTGCTTTGCTAAACCGATAGCCATTGCCAAGCCAATACCACTAGTCGAGCCGGTCACAAGAGCTGTTTTACCTTTTAAATGGGACATTTTTTTATTCGCTATATCAAGTTAGTTACAAATCCCCAGGTGGGGATTTGCGTATGGTCAAAAACTGGATGTTACAGGATGCATCAGCCCCTTTGATGCGGGGAATGCACTAATGTAGATGAACTCTAAATTAGACTTTTCCAAGGGCCTTGAGAATCTTTTCACAAGTAATGGGCTGATCAAACACTGCAGTATTAAATGGCGCCAGAGCATCATTAATCGCATTTTGGACCGCCCCAGGGGCGCCAGCAGTACCAGCCTCACCAGCACCTTTTGCGCCTAACTTAGATGACTGAGTAGGAGTCTCAACGTGAGCCACCTCAATATCTGGCATTTCATTGGCCATGGGTACTAAATAATCCGCCATACTGCCATTCCGCAGCAGACCACTGTCGTCGTAGATACACTCCTCGAAAAGGACGCCGCCGATACCCTGAACAATTGCGCCACGAACTTGCTCGTCCACTAACATGGGGTTCAACACACGACCGCAATCCTCAACTGCCCAATGTTTTAGGAGCTTCACAAATCCAGTGTCTGGATCGACTTCAACGTAAGAAGCCTGAACGCCATTGGTAAAAATAAATGGATACTCTTTTTGCGTGTAATGACGTGTCACCATCAGATCAGCAGAGAATCCTGCTGGCAAAGTATCCGTACGGAAATAACCTATTCGCCCAATTTCACTAAACGGCAGGAGCTGCTCACCGCTAGCCTTATCTAAAACATGACCGCGGCGAACGGATAACTCTTCAGGCGATCTACTCAGGATTGCGCCAGCAAGTTTCAAGATGTTCTCTTGAAGTGCTTGGCAAGCTAATAAGACTGCTTCACCACCCACTCCAGCACCACGTGAAGCCCAGGTACCGCCGCCGTAAGGAGTCACATCGGTATCACCAGTAATGATGCGCACATCTTTGATTGAAAGACCGACGGCATCAGCAGCAATTTGTGCATAAATGCCTTCAGTACCTTGACCCTGCTCACCAACACCGATCAAGATTGATACAACGCCGCTTGGATCTAGACGCGCAGAGGCACCATCCTGAGATGCGATGCGCGCCCCACCCACGCCATAGAAAGCTGGACTTGGGTTAGTTAACTCGATTAATGTGGCAAAACCGATTCCACGATAGATACCTTTTTTACGCAACTCAGCCTGCTCTTTACGCAAACCAGAATAGTCCATCATCTTCTCGATGGTTCGCAAGCATTGCTCGTGTGACAGCACTTCCAACTTAATTCCGGAAATTCCTGAGCAAGGATATGCATCATCAGGAATCACATTGCGTTTACGAAACTCCAAAGGATCCATCTTCAATTTTTGAGCTGCCAAATCAACCAAGCCCTCAGTCACAGCACAGGCAATGGGGTGGCCTACGCCGCGATATTGGCAGGTAGGCGTTTTATTCTGAAACACCACATTGAGTTTGGCACGGTAGTGCTGATGCTTATATGGTCCGCCAACTAAGTTGACAACTTGGTTACCCTCGATCGCACTGGTTCTTGGGAACATGGAGTAAGGGCCAATCGCCGTGAGATCGTCGATCTCAAATGCCAAGATATCACCCTCTTTATTAGCTGCAATACGTCCTTTAATCCGATGCTCACGCGCATGAATATCACTCGTAAATGATTCAAGTCGATCC
>CANGWT010000083.1 GCA_947457745.1 Burkholderiaceae bacterium
AATCGCCGTATTGGCGACGTTAAAGGGTACACATGAAATTTCGTTTTCCAATCATCATTATTGATGAGGACTTTCGCTCTGAAAATATTTCGGGTTCGGGTATTCGCGACTTAGCGGAGGCGATTGAAAACGAGGGTATGGAGGTGATTGGCTTAACTAGTTACGGAGATCTCACATCCTTTGCCCAGCAGGCATCCCGTGCTTCGAGTTTTATTGTGTCGATCGATGATGAGGAGTTCGTTTCTGACTCTGAAGACCATGACTTACCTGCGTTAAACAATTTGCGTGCTTTTATTACTGAAGTACGTAAACGCAACGAAGATATTCCAATCTTTTTGTATGGCGAGACCCGTACTTCACGCCATATGCCGAATGACATCTTACGCGAGCTGCATGGATTCATTCATATGAATGAAGATACGCCAGAGTTTGTGGCGCGCCACATCATTCGTGAAGCTAAGGTGTATCTCGATTCATTGGCGCCACCATTCTTCCGCGCCTTAACTAATTACGCTTCTGAAGGCTCTTACTCTTGGCATTGCCCTGGACACTCTGGTGGCGTGGCTTTCTTGAAGAGTCCGGTAGGACGTATGTTCCATCAATTCTTTGGCGAGAATATGCTGCGCGCTGACGTCTGTAATGCAGTAGAAGAATTAGGTCAGTTGTTAGATCACACCGGACCTGTATTGCAAAGTGAGCGCAATGCTGCACGTATCTTTAACGCTGATCATTTGTTTTTTGTGACAAACGGTACATCTACATCCAACAAGATTGTTTGGCACTCTACCGTTGCTCCTGGTGATGTGGTACTGGTAGACCGTAACTGCCATAAGTCGGTGATTCATTCGATCACGATGATGGGCGCAATTCCGATCTTCTTAATGCCAACACGTAATCACCTTGGCATTATTGGCCCGATTCCAAAAGAGGAGTTTGAGTGGAAAAACATCAAGAAGAAAATTGATGCCAACCCCTTCATTAAAGATAAGAACGTGGTGCCACGCGTCATGACGCTCACGCAAAGTACTTATGACGGTATCGTCTACAACGTCGAAATGATTAAAGACATGCTCGATGGCAAAGTCGATTCATTACATTTCGATGAAGCTTGGTTGCCGCATGCTGCATTCCATCCCTTCTACAAAGACATGCATGCCATCGGTTCTGATCGTAAGCGCACTAAAAAGAGTTTGATGTTTGCTACCCAATCAACCCATAAGTTATTAGCTGGTCTCTCACAAGCTTCACAGGTGCTGGTGCAGGACGCAGAAGAACATAAGCTTGATCGCGACTGTTTCAATGAGGCCTATTTAATGCATACCTCTACTAGCCCCCAGTACGCCATCATCGCTTCTTGCGATGTATCTGCTGCCATGATGGAGTCTCCTGGTGGTACTACGCTAGTTGAGGAGTCTATTGCTGAGGCAATGGATTTCCGTCGTGCGATGCGTGAGGTGGATGATAAGTTTGGTGCAGACTGGTGGTTTAAGGTTTGGGGCCCAGACCATTTAACTGAAGAAGGTATTGGAGAGCGCTCAGATTGGATTCTGGAGCCCAATGCCAGTTGGCATGACTTTGGTAAGGTGGCCAAAGACTTCAATATGCTCGACCCTATCAAGGCGACTGTAGTGACGCCTGGTTTAGATGTCGAAGGTAACTTTGGTTCTATGGGTATCCCGGCGAGCATTGTGACCAAGTACTTGGCTGAGCACGGCGTGATTGTAGAGAAGTGCGGTTTGTATTCCTTCTTCATCATGTTCACCATCGGTATCACCAAGGGTCGCTGGAATACTCTGGTAACTGAGCTACAGCAATTTAAAGACCATTTTGATAAGAACGCTCCATTATGGAAAGTATTGCCAGAATTCGTCGCCAAACACCCTCGCTATGAGCGCGTAGGCCTCAAAGATATTTGCCAGCAGATCCATGAGTTCTACAAAGGTCGTAATGTAGCCCGCATGACTACAGAGATGTATACCTCAGACATGGTGCCAGCGATGATGCCTTCAGAAGCTTGGGCGAAGATGGCGCACAAAAAAGTGGATCGTGTTCCCTTGGATCAACTTGAAGACCGTATTACCGCCATGTTGGTAACGCCATATCCTCCAGGTATTCCACTCTTGATTCCAGGTGAGCGGTTTAACAAACGCATCATTGACTACCTCTACTTTGCGCGTGACTTTAATGAGCAATTCCCAGGCTTTGAAACTGATATCCACGGCTTGGTGAAAGCAGATATCGATGGACGTAGTGAGTACTATGTTGATTGCGTAAGACAAGAGCCGGATATCACCCTGTAATCTAGTTTAAGTAATAAACTCTTCCAGATACCCTGCTTTTGCGGGGTATTTTTTTGCTTGCGCCTAAATAGGGCTTTGACTATACTTGTACAATATATTGAACAAGTAAGGATGAGCCATGAGGGTGATTAATTTTTCCGACGCAAGAAAC
Source organism: Burkholderiaceae bacterium (assembly GCA_947457745.1). GTDB lineage: Bacteria > Pseudomonadota > Gammaproteobacteria > Burkholderiales > Burkholderiaceae > Polynucleobacter. The sequence continues at coordinate 2,452 of CANGWT010000083.1, forward strand.
CAATTTAAGCAAGTAATCGATCAAGTGGTAATTGATTGTGATGTAACGATCATCTCTCGCAGGGATGCTGATGATGCTGTAGTGATGTCTTTGAATACCTATAACAGCATGATGGAAACACTCTACTTATTAAAATCTCCAGCTAACGTAAAACATTTGGAGAAATCATTGGCGCAATATCGAAAAGGGCAAACTAAAGAAAAGACTCTTGTAGATGCTGAGTAGGGCTGTATGGACAAGTGCTGCATGGTCTGATTACGTTTACTGGCAAGGACAAGATAAAAAAACTTTAAGGCGTATCAACGCACTTATAAAAGATACTATGCGAAATCCTAAGGATGGCATTGGCAAGCCCGAGGAATTAAGAGAAAGCCTATCGGGATTTTGGTCTAGACGAATAGACGATGTTCATCGTCTTGTATACGCTATTGAGAAAGATCAGCTTGTGATTATTGCCTGCCGATATCACTATCAATGATTGTGATTTGAAGATGGTTATTTAATTGACTTATCTAGCTGAAAGACTACCGGAGCATCTTCATCAGCCTTGCTTGGCGGCGCGTCTGGCTTGGCCTCGTCACCCCCTGTGAAATTAAAGTCCTGGCTCTGTACTACTGCCGCAGGCTTATCTAGCAAGGTGGTGACTAACGCTGGGAATGCCGCAACCACCACAACCATGATGAGTTGCAGAGCAACCCAAGGCAATGCGCCCCAGTAGATATCGCTACTCTTAACTTCTTTAGGAGCAACTCCACGGAGATAGAACAGTGCAAACCCAAATGGGGGATGCATGAATGAGGTTTGCATATTTACGCACAGCATCACGCCGAACCATACTAGAGCGGCACTAGCTGCTGCTTGGGGGTTGCCATTCATGGAGGCAAGTAATACTGGTGCCAGTAGTTTTACGGCGACTGGTGCAAGCAGCGGTACAACGATGAAAGCGATTTCAAAAAAGTCTAAGAAGAATGCCAAGAAAAAAACAAACAGATTCACAGCAACTAAGAATCCAATCCAGCCTCCTGGTAGGTCTGAAAACAATGCTTCTACCCAGTGACCGCCATCAACACCTTGGAAGACAACTGAAAAGCAAGTTGAACCAATCAAGATGAACACCACCATCGCAGTAATCCGCATGGTGTTTTGATAGGCCTGCTGTATCAAGCCCGTGAGATTGGGAATGCTTGCCCTGCGTATCCAAGCCAAGAGTAGTGCGCCCATCGCCCCCATGGCGCCAGACTCGGTTGGCGTTGCGATGCCAGTCATAATGGTTCCCAATACCAAGAAGATTAGCGCTGCCGAGGGAATAATTCCTTGTAGACATTTTTTCCACAGCGCCCAGCCTTTGAGGGTGAGCTCATTTTCTGGGGCCGCCGGAAGGTAATCAGGTCTGAAGCGAGAAAGGAAAAAGGTGTAGAGGGCAAATAGGCCGATTTGCAGGAGGGAAGGCCCCCAAGCGCCCAGATACATACTGCCCACATCGGCGCTGCCGCTTTGAGTCTTTAACTGGTCGGCCAACACAATCAGCACCAAAGAAGGTGGTACAAGTTGGGTAATGGTTCCAGAAGCCGCTAAAACGCCTGTAGCGTAGCGCATGTTGTAGCCATAACGCATCATTACTGGCAGGGAAATCATCGCCATAGCGATCACCTGAGCAGCTACGGTACCGGTAATTGCCCCCAGAATAAACCCCACAATGATCACTGAGTAGCCAAGTCCACCCCGAATACGTCCAAAGAGCTGACCCATAGAGTCCAACATCTCTTCTGCAAGACCGCAGCGCTCGAGAATACCGCCCATGAATGTGAAGAAGGGGATTGCTAGCAGTAGGTCGTTAGCAAGAACGCTGCCAAAGATGCGCTGAGGAATAGCTTGCAAAAACGGCATGCCAAAGAAATTCTCAACAATCGCAATGCCGGCAAAAAATAATCCTGCAGCCATCAAAGAAAAAGCCACTGGAAAGCCGATCAACATAAACACAATGAGCCCGCCAAACATCAGCGGTGGCATCCATTCAAGTGGAATCATTGCATGGGCTTTTCATAATGAAGATCAGCGGTGGGTAATGTTGCTTTACCTTTAAGGATGCCAATACGTTTAATAATTTCTGAGAGCCCCTGAAGACTCAGCATGAAGAAGCCAAAAGGCACCACAAACTTAATGGGATAGCGTGATAAACCACCTGCATTGAGTGAATGTTCAGAAACTAACCAGGAGGGGTAAAACAACGTAGTCCAAGACAGCCAGGCAAATAATAAGCAAGCGGGCAATAAAAAGACACTCAAGCCAAAGAGATCTACATAAAGACGTCCGCGATCAGAAAGCTGTGAGTAAATTAAATCGACTCGAACATGTTCATTGCGCTTGAGGGTGTATGCAGCACCAAGCATGACAGCAGCAGCAAATAAATACCACTGTAATTCTAGTGGCCAGTTGTTACTGATATCTAGACTGTAGCGAAGCAGAGCATTAGCCGCTGATACTACGCAAGATAGCAAAATCATGATGCTGGCTGCCTTGCCAAGGAATTGATTTAAGCGGTCAATTCCTATTGAGAGCGTTCCCCAAAAGCCCATGCGGATTAGAGATCTGCACGACCCCGTTTAATTGCAGCGAGCACTTGTGCTGGAGCAGTACCGCCAGCATGTTGACGAGAATTCACGGAGCCATCCACAGTCAATAAAGCAAAGACATCATCACCTATGAGTTCAGGACGGTTATCTAGGCCACAAGCAAAACGCAATTCAGAGAGTGATAAGTCGGTGAGCATACAGTTGCGACCTACACAGGCTTTCACTGCATGAGCTACTGCTTCGTGAGCGTCACGGAAAGCCAAACCTTTTTTAACCAAGTAATCAGCCAAGTCAGTGGCAGTTGCGAAGCCTTCTTCGGCAGCAGCCTTCATTACATCAGCTTTAACCTGAATATGGGGAATCATATCAGCGAAGATACGCAAGGTATCTTGTACGGTATCCACGGCATCAAACAAAGGTTCTTTGTCTTCTTGGTTATCCTTGTTGTACGCTAATGGCTGGCTCTTCATTAAGGTTAATAAAGAAATCAAATCACCGTAGACGCGACCAGTTTTGCCGCGTGCTAATTCTGGTACGTCTGGGTTCTTTTTCTGCGGCATGATGGAGCTACCGGTACAGAAGCGATCTGGCAAACCAATAAAACCAAAGCGTGGGCTCAGCCATAGTACTAGCTCTTCAGATAAGCGGGACACGTGCATCATCAAGATGGATGCAAAGGCACAGAACTCAATCGCAAAGTCACGATCAGATACCGCATCAAGAGAGTTGTTGCAGATGCCATCAAAACCTAAAATCTTGGCAACCTGCTCGCGATCGATGGGATAAGTTGTTCCAGCTAAAGCGGCTGCACCGAGCGGTAAACGATTAAAGCGGGCGCGTAGATCAGCCAAGCGGCTCGCATCGCGACTAAACATTTCGTAATAGGCCATTAAGTGGTGACCAAAAGTAATTGGCTGGGCTACTTGTAAATGAGTATGGCCCGGCATAATCGTGGCAGCGTGATTCTCAGCAAGGTTTAGCAAGGCAATGCGAAGGGTTTTGAGGGTGGCTGCAATTTCATCAACGCTGCCACGCAACCACAGGCGCAAATCAGTAGCTACCTGGTCATTACGCGAACGACCAGTATGCAGACGCTTTCCAGCATCGCCGACTAACTCAGTCAGACGAGCCTCGATATTCAGATGCACATCTTCCAACGCGAGTTGCCAGTTAAATTCACCGGCTTCGATTTCGCCTTTGATCTGAGCCATACCCTTTTGAATATCCGCCAAATCTTTGGCGCCGATAATCTTTTGAGTGGCCAGCATTTCAGCGTGAGCTAAAGATCCAGCAATATCCACTAAGGCAAATCGTTGATCAAAACCAATAGAGGCGGTATAACGTTGAACTAGTTCGTCAACAGGTTCATTGAACCGGGCTGACCAAGCTTGGGCTTTGTTGGAAAGGGAATTTTTTGATGAGCTCATAAACGCAGTATATTGATGTAAATCTTTATTTATTTTAAATGCTATGTCCCAAACCCCTATTTCTAGCCCTACAGCCTCCAACCCTGGCACTCCTGAGCGCCTAGTAATCGCTTCCCGTGAGAGCCGCCTCGCTATGTGGCAGGCTGAACACGTCCGTGATTGCCTTAAAAAGCTCTATCCGACATGCGATGTACAGATCCTGGGTATGACTACCAGAGGAGACCAAATACTGGATAAAGCCCTCTCTAAAGTGGGTGGTAAGGGCTTATTTGTAAAAGAGCTAGAAACTGCCCTGGAAGATGGTCGGGCAGATTTGGCGGTGCATTCTCTGAAAGACGTACCTATGGTCATGCCAGAGGGCTTTGATTTGTCATGTGTGATGGTGCGGGAGGATGCCCATGATGCATTTGTTTCTAATGACTATGCCAGCTTGGAGGATTTGCCAAAGGGTGCGGTAGTGGGTACCTCTAGTTTGCGACGAGAGTCTGTTCTGAGATCCAGATTTCCGCATTTGGTGATCCAGCCCTTGAGGGGAAATTTAGATACCCGTATGGGTAAGCTCGATCGTGGCGAGTACCAAGCAATTATTTTGGCCGCTGCAGGCCTCAAGCGATTGGGTTTAGGAAG
>CANGWT010000084.1 GCA_947457745.1 Burkholderiaceae bacterium
AATAACTTTGCTTGCTGGTCTGCGCTCAGTTGTATCAGTGGTGGGCGTACGCGTAACCATTCTGAATCCTTGCTGTAATGTGCAACTGCAGTTTTCATGCCAGCAATCATTTGATATTGAGCAAAAATGGAGCGTACTTGATCTAGAGCAGTTTGGTGTTGATCTGCATCAGATTCTTGCCAATGGGCTGCTAATTGAGCGATAGCCCTAGGGTTTACGTTAGCCGTGGCAGATATACAGCCAACACCACCAGCGTGCAAGGTACGCATGAGAAAAACTTCGCTACCAGCATAAACGCGGAAACCAGAGGGCGCCAACAGTTTAATCACGGATTCTGTGTATGCCCAATCGCCAGAGCTATCTTTCATACCAACGATTGTTTTTGGATAGGCTTTTGAGAGGCGCTCCAAAAGAGAGAGGCTTAAAGTAATCTTGGTGACTGGCGGAATGTTGTAGATGTAAATTTGTAAACCAGCATCACCCACTTTTTGGATAACTTCTGAATAAAAGGCAAACAAACCATCGTCTGTGACATCTTTGTAATAGAACGGGGGCAGCATCAACACGCCAGCACATTTGTGTTGAACTGCATGGCGGGTCATTGTGACAGTTTCATCAATCGAGGTGGCACCAGTGCCAGGCATCATATGGGCAGGATTCAGGCCACCTTTAATCAGGGCTGTGAGCGTATCCATTTTTTGTGGGGCAGAGATGGAATTGGCCTCTGAATTTGTGCCGAAGATTGCTTGGCCAACACCATTAGCTTCGAGCCATTGGCATTGCTTGAGTAATTTTTGTGCATCTGGACTGCCGTCATCTTTAAATGGAGTCAATACAGGCGAGAGCACCGCAGGTAGTGTTGAGGGATGTAAGGTAATTGTCATACTTGCTCCGTTTTAATTTTTTACTTCAGTCAGAAGTGGTCTTTTATTATAGAAAGCTTCTAAGTTATCTATTGCTAAATTTGTCATTAATTGTCGCGTTTCGGAAGTTGCACTTCCAATATGCGGAGTTAATAGGACATTATCGATATTTAAGAACTCACGGTTTGGACTTGGTTCATTTTCAAATACGTCAAGCGCTGCCCCGGCAATCCATTTTTGCTGCAGTGCAACTAAAAGTGCAGCCTCATCCACTACGCTACCACGTGCAATATTGATCAGATAACCCTGAGGGCCGAGTGCCTTTAGAACTTCGGTATTGATCATTTTTTCTGTGTCTGGGGTGGCAGGGCAAGCCAGAAAAAGGACGTCCGATGCCTTTGCTAATGATTGGATATCAGGAAAGTACTCGTAAGGCAGTTCTTTTCGCGTCGGGCCGGTGTAAGCCAGATTAACCTTAAATGGTTCCAAGCGTTTTGCCAGATCTTGTCCAATGCGACCCATCCCTGCAATCCCGACCCGTTTACCAGCAAGAGTTGTGGTGACGGTAAATAAACCCTTGGACCAGGCAGAGCTTTTAACAAACTCGTGCGCCTGGGGAATGCGACGTAATAAGCCAAAGAGCATGCCGATGGCCAGCTCACAAACCGCGTCATTTAAAACGCCTGGGGTGTTACTGGCCTTGATTCCATTAGCCTTCAGGTAATCCAGGGGAAGATTGTCATAACCCACACCACAAGTAGCCACCATCTTTACCATAGGGAGCTTCTCAAGTAATTGGGCGGGCAGCTGAGTGTTTGAGCGAATCAAAATACTCTCAAAAGAGCCTGATGGTAGATTGGCGTTGAGGTCGGGAAAGCGAACTGGGCTAATGCGCTGGTCAATTGCCGCTTGCATTACCTCAGGAAATTGCCCTACCTGCAGCACTGAATTGACTGGGATCATGTCTCACTTACTTTTTTCTTGGAATAATGAAGGCATTGTAAGAGGATTTGTAATCCTTATCTTGCCCCGAAGGAGAAATTGAGATGTTGTTTACCCCATCTGAAACTAAGGTCGTCATCGTTGGTGGCGGCACTATGGGCGCTGATGTAGCAGCTGTGTGTGCACGCGGGGGTTGTGCGGTTCAGGTGCTGGAGCCTACTACCGAGCGCCGTGCACTTTTACCGGATTACTTTGCTAACACCATGATTGATCTTGGTTACGAGCACCGCCTACATTTACTCTCGACAGCCGGTTCCTTGGAAGAAATAGATTGGTCGGAAATCGATTTGGTGATCGAGTGTGTGCCTGAACGCCTGGACATCAAGCAAGAGTTATTTGCCAAGCTAGAGCAATACGCAAAACCAGAGGCTGTCTTGGCGAGTAATAGCACCAGCTTTCCAATCAGTGATATTTCTGCAGGACTAAAAACAGCCGCACGGATGATTGGCTTACATTTCTTCATGCCTGCACACTTAGTGCCTTGTGTAGAGGTGGTGTACGGTACAAAGACTTCGCCGATGGTGGGCGAAAGCCTTTCTCGTCTGATGACTTCTTGCGGCATGGTTCCCGTTACCGTGAAAAAAGATTTACCAGGCTTCTTGGCAAATCGCTTACAGCATGCCTTATCGCGCGAAGCCTTCGCCATGGTCGACGCCGGCATTGCTAGCTTAGAAGATATCGATAAGGCTGTACGTTTTGGCTTTGGCTTTCGTTATATCGCTGCAGGACCTGCAATGCAGAGAGACCATGCTGGATTGGATGTGCATGGTGCCGGTGGCACAACGATTTATCCAACTCTCAATAACTCCCCGGATATTGCCAAATGCTTAAGTGATCGTATCGCTAGTGGCAAGCTAGGTATGAAAACCGGCGAGGGCTTTTATTCTTGGACTGCAGAGACAATGAAGGTAGAGCGAGAGCGCTACCAGGAGGCATTGCGCGAAGGTCTAAAGATTATTCAAAAAGATTTGCCTAAGATTGACTGAGATTAGCTAAGTTAGTTTAGGTCAGATCTTTGAGATTGAGTTTTCTGAGCTGAGGTGCAAGCTTGTATGTGAGCAAGACAACTAACAAGGTTGCAGCTCCACCAAATACGATTGATGGAACAAGCCCTATAAGACTTGCTGCAATTCCAGATTCAAGTGCCCCCAATTCATTGGAGGAGCCAATAAATATCCCATTGATTGAGCTGATCCTGCCTCGCATCTGATCTGGAGTGGTCAACTGCATGATGCTGCCACGAATTACTACTGAGATAGAGTCAAAGCAACCAGACATAAATAAGAAGAGTGCGCAAAGCCAAAGATTGTTTGAAAGTCCAAAGGCAATGATCGCAATCCCAAAGCCGCCGACTGATAACAATAAATGTCTTCCAGAATCTTCTAGTAGGGGTCGACGTGCCAAGTAAAGACCTGTAATCACAGCCCCAGCCGCTGGCGCCGCCCTCAGAATTCCCAGGGTTTCAGGGCCAGCATTGAGAACCTCTTTAACAAAGGCGGGGAGTATAGATACCGCACCGCCGAATAGTACGGCAAACATGTCGAGCAGCATGATGCTAACAATCAGCTCGTGTTTTCGTACGTAATGAAAGCCTTCCAAAAAGCTGCTTAAGAAATCATGGCTGATGCCTTCTGACTTTTCATGTTTGATGCGAATGAAGCTCACTCCATATAGACCGATAGCTCCACTCAACGCAGCCATGGCATAGGTCCACTCCAACCCAGCAAGTCCAATCATGAGCCCGCCTAGACCCGGGCCAGCTACCACGCAAATCTGAAATGCAGAGGATGCATAAGCGGTATAGCGCGGCATTTGATCTCGGGGAATAATTTGTCCAAAGATAGCCTGATAAGAAGGGCGCAATAGCGCACGAGCTAAACCTAAAAAAGCTACAGCTGAATAAATCAAGAGAACGGGCGGCGCTAACCAATCAAGCGCTATCGCAACCAGAAATAAGGCAACGGCAATGTGGAAGGTACAGGCAATTGCAGCGATCCATTTCCGAGAATAGCGATCTACCGCATGGCCAGCATAGAGGGCTAAGGCGAAGTAGGGAATCAGTTCCGCAAGACCAATCAGACCAAGGGAAACGACGCTGTTAGTAATCTCATAAATATGCCACCCCACTGCAACCATCATAATTTGATAGCTCAGGGTTGCACCTATACGGTAGAGCAGCAGAGTTTTAAAGGCTTGACTAGTTTTCATGAATTTTTCTTATTCTAAAGGGGTAGTGATTTATTCTTTAGATATGAAAAAAATCATCCGTGTCTGGGACTTGCCGATTCGCTTGTTTCACTGGCTCTTGCTTACCGGCATTATTCTGAGTTTTATCACTGTCAAGGTCGGCGGTAATGCAATGAGTTGGCATGCGCTTTCTGGTTACTGCGTACTCAGCTTGATTATCTTCAGAATCATATGGGGATTTGTCGGCTCTTACCATGCGCGCTTTATTCATTTTGTGCCGAGTCCAAAGGGCTTAACACATTTTCTGCAGGGGAAGACCAAAGCAGGACTTGGCCACAACCCCATGGGTGCTTTATCTGTTTTGGCTTTACTTTTTTCAGTTGGCCTTCAAGCAGTAAGCGGTCTTTTTGCAAATGACGATATTGCCTTCGAGGGACCTTTTGCAAAGTATATTTCCAGTGAAACAGTTGAGCTTCTCACTTCAATTCATCGTCAGAACGAAAAAGTTCTGATGATTCTGATTGCACTGCATTTATGCGCGATCTTGTATTACCAGAAATTCAAAGGTGAGAATTTAATCAAACCCATGTTAGTGGGCGATAAAGAAATTGACCCAAGCGAAACAGAAATGAATCTCTCTGCAGACTTGGGTCATGCTTCCAAGGATGGAAATTTGCAAAGAGGCTTTGCGCTATTACTGCTCAGCCTCATTGCGGTAACTCTGGGTTACTTCATTACTGGTTAATTACTTTTTCTTAAAGTCATCATGACAACCTTTGCAGGTAGCACCTGCTGCACCAAAAGCCTTTTTAATTGCTTCTTGATCGCCTGACTGCGCCGCGGTATTCAGGCTAGCAACAGCCAACTGCATTTTTTCTCCAGCCGCTTTAAATTTAGCGTTATCTGACCATACACCTGGAAGTGCATTACCACCCTCTGTGCCTGGGCCAAATGCTTGCCATGGCAAAGTCGAGATCATTGCAACAACGGCCGCGTTCTTCGCTACTTCATCTTTATTAAATGGTGCCTCGCCTTTAACAACTGCACCAATTTTCCCAAAGGAATTGGCCATCACAGTAAAAGCGCTTTGACGATATTTAATAGCGTCTTCTGGTTTTTTAAATTGCGCATAAGCGATGCCTGTTCCAGCGACGAGTGCGGGCGCGATGGCGGCCAAAATTACATGTTTTAGTTTCATAGTTAAGCTCCAGTGAGGTCAGTGGGGTACTGTTGATGAATTCGGGATTTAGGATACTTCAGAAAAGCATTTGCAGGGGAAGTGTGACAAAGTAAACAACACTCTGAAAAAAGGCCGTCAAGGGCTCCATCCAAAAGCTGCCAATGACACCTGTAAAGACGAGGGCCAAAACAATAAAGAATCCGTAGGGCTCTAGTTTTCCGAAGGCAATCGACTGTCGCGCTGGCAATATGCTCGCCAGAATACGACCACCATCTAGTGGAGGTAGAGGGAAGAGGTTAAACACCAGTAAGACTAAGTTCCAAGTGATCCCTGCTTGAGCCACGGCCAAGAGAAATCGCTCATTTATGTCAAAACCAAAGAGAATAATTAGGAAGATGGCCCAAATGAGGGCTTGGATGAAATTGGATCCAGGTCCAGCTAAGGCCACCCAGATAGAGTCAATTCGGGGATTACGTAGACGCCCAAAATTGACTGGTACCGGCTTGGCATAGCCCACTAAAAAGGGAGATCCACTCAGAATCAGCAGCAGGGGGATCAGGATTGTCCCCACCGGATCGATATGTTTAATGGGGTTGAGACTGACTCTCCCAAGCATATAAGCGGTATTGTCACCAAATTGACGGGCTGCATAGCCATGGGCAGCCTCATGAATGGTGATAGCGAAAATCAAAGGAATCGCATTAATGGCGACAGCTTGGATAGAATAGTCAGTAATCATGGCAATATGATATCCATAGGAGCTTAAAGTGACTGACGATAAAAAACCTGAATCAAAAACCCCCGCTAAGCCTGTAGCAGCTAAGCCCGTAGCCCGTCCACCAGCCCCAAAAGGCCCATCTGGCCCTGGCGGTAGGCCTCAGGCAGGCTTTGGAGGTGGAAAAGCCATGATGCGCAAGGCTGGCCGCGGCCGATAGTGGATAATTGCACTATCAAATAATGTGTTTAATGGGGATTTAGCATGAACGAATGGCATAAAGAGTCAAAAGAAGAAGTCAATAAGAAAATCATCACTTTGATTGTGATGTTGGCAGCCGCCACTAGCTTGGCTATTTTGTTTGCATTGGTTGCAGCTCACACTGGCTACGTATTTGGCTAATCTGCATTAATGACTAGCCATCGCCAACCTGCAGTATTTGCTGGTCATGGCAGTCCGATGTACGCCATTGAGCCCAATCGCTATACAGCTGTTTGGGCCAATCTTGGTAAATCACTTAAACGCCCAGATGCTATTTTAGTGATCTCGGCCCATTGGGTAACCCGCGGAGTGTGGGTTACTGCAATGCCCAAGCCCAAAACGATTCATGACTTTGGGGGATTTCCGCAAGCCCTGTTTGATATTCAATATCCAGCGCCCGGAAGTCCTGCACTGGCAGATCGGGTAAAAGAATTGTTGGACATTCCCGTTGTACTTGAAGAGAACGAGTGGGGTATTGATCATGGCGCATGGTCTGTTCTGAAATATCTCTATCCACACGCAGATGTACCGGTAGTGCAACTCAGTCTAGATGGCTCCATGTCTGCGCCTAAGCATTACGAGCTTGCTAAAAAATTACGCCCTTTGCGTGACGAGAATATTTTGATTCTGGCTAGTGGTAATGTTGTACATAACTTGCGCACTATTCATTGGGAAGAGGGTGCAACACCTTATCCATGGGCTAGAGAGTTCAATGATTTTTTTGTTTCTGAGATGCATGCAAATCATCACGACAATTTAATTCATTGGGA
>CANGWT010000085.1 GCA_947457745.1 Burkholderiaceae bacterium
GCTTTAACCCAAGAAGCATAGTCGCCCTCTTGGCCACGCATATAGATCATGCCGTTGATAGATGAGCAGCCACCCAAAACCCGACCGCGGGGATATAACAAGGAACGTCCGTTGAGACCTTTTTCAGCAGCAGTCTTAAAGCGCCAATCCGCTCTGGGGTTATCGATGCAGTATAAGTAACCCACCGGTATATGTATCCAGATGTAGTTATCGTGCTTACCAGCCTCAATTAAGAGAACCCGTTTAGCGGGATTCTCAGTCAGGCGCTTAGCCAACATACAGCCTGCGCTGCCAGCGCCGATGATGATGTAGTCATAGGTATGTTGATGGCTTGTTGTACTCATATCTCTAGTTATGTAGATGCCTATTTTTAAACTCTATTATTTACCAAATCACCCAAACAGAAGAAATTAGGCGAATCAGCTATAAACGGTAAATACCCGTCTAAAATGCTCCCATGCATGTCAATGAAAAGAACCGCACCCCAAAGAAAGAAGATCTTGATGAGGGGCCCAGCAAATCCGAGCTAAAGCGCTTAATGACCGAGCGCCAAAAGCTGGCCGAAGTTCTAGCAGCGTTGAGTAGTGATGCCTTAAAGACCATACCAATGGACGAGGCTATTAAGGCCTCTATTGCGGAAACCAACAAGATTAAGAGTTTTGAGGCGATCCGCCGTCATAAGCAGTACCTTGGTAAGCTCATGCGCTTTTTGGATGCGGAAGAATTGGATGCTATTCAGAAACGTTTAGATGCCATCCAAGGCGTTAGCAAGGCGGAGACCGCAAAGCTGCATCATCTAGAGTCCTATCGTGATCGATTGATTACAAACGATGAAGCCTTCACCAAGATGATTGAGCAATATCCAGATATGGATATTCAGAATATGCGCACCCTTATTCGTAATGCCCGTAAAGAAAAAGAAAGCAATAAACCACCCAAGGCTTTTCGAGAAATCTTTCGCGTCTTAAAGGATATGGGTATTTAAGTTTTTGCTTTAAATCTTCAGCTTAGCAGAGGGAATTTCTACCCAGCGATACATGTAGCTAGCGGCAATCGTGCTACTGACCACGACCCCTAACATTAAGCCAATTGCAATCAGGCCACTCTCGTGAGCATGCATTCCAGAAGCAATATAAAACGTGTTCGCCAGCAAGATCAATGCAAAGTGAATTAAGAATGCGCAGTACGAGCGTGGGCTGGCCCAAGCAATAGTGCGCATCGCTGATGCCCTCAGTCCATGGGTTGCAGACCTCACACTTGGATAAGCAGTATTACCCCACACCAATAACGCAATAGCCACAAACCAAGCCAAGAAATTTCGTAACCACACTTGGTGCAATGTGGAGATGACGATAATCAATCCGATAGCAATGAGTACAAACTTGGCTAAGCCCCGGATCCTCTGATCTGCAAAGTTCTTAGCCAAATAAGCCAACACGCCTAGACTGTAAGAGCCAATAAAGTAGACAAAGTAGGCTTCGTACTGATTAGAGCGATTGAAGTACAGCAAAGAACAAGTCGCAATAATGCTAATGAACCATATCAAAGCCTGATATGAGGAAAAAGAAATTAACAATACCGCTAGCACCGAGTACAACTGCCAATCAATCGCTACATACCAAACGCCAGCAGAAATCGAATCTAAACCTAGGATGCCTTGCAAGAAAAACAAGTGGGCTAAAAATTGTCCCAATGTTTCTTGCTCACCAACAAATTCATCATTGGCCCAGAAGCGCGCAACCCAAGCGCAGAGCATAGTAAAAACTAGGGCGGCAATATAAGGGGCAAACAAACGCAAATAGCGATTGATGATGACTCGCAGCAAATTTTGACTACTGAATTTCGCATTGGCAAATCGCGTCAGTGACTGAGTTGCTAAATATCCCGCCATGACTAAGAAGATCTGTACTGCATAGCGACCATAATCAAATAAAAAATTCATCACACTAGGCAAGAATGCTCGCGCATCTTGCGCTATCTGACCATAACTCGATAAGTGATGCAGGATAATCAACATCGCCGCACAGACCTTCAGAAGGTCTATGAAGAAAAGGGCTTGAGTTTGTTTCAAAACAGAGTCAGTAGTCGCTCAAATACATTCTTTAAGCGCTCATCACTTCTTCGATTTGGACTCAGTTTTGCCAATGAGCGAGGCCAATAAAGGATTGCTACTGGCAAGTTCTTTCTTAGTCTTAGCAACATCTTCGGCCGCGCCTGGCTTGGGTACCTTGGTGGCATTTTTCATGCGCTGTGCTGTTGCTAAGGCTAGGTTCTTATAGAGGTCAGTTTTTTTCATGGAAATGGCTTATGTTCACTTGACAGCTAAAGTATTGTCAACGGTATCAATAAAGTCTCGCACAGTTCGATTAAATGCTTCTGGTTGTTCAATATTGGATAAATGTGCTGCATCTTCCAAGATGACTAAGTTTGAGCCGTCAATCATGCGATTAAGCACAATTGCTTGATCCACCGTACAGGCTGGATCCTGACGCCCCGTCAGAATGAGCGTTGGGGCCTTAATTTTTAAGAGCATGGTGGTTTGTGCCATGTCTCTTACTGCACTTGCACACCCCAGATAGCCCTCAAACCCGGTACCCAAAATCATCTCGCGCACTTTAGCAATATCTTGAGGCGCGCGAGCAATAAATGGGGCAGTAAACCACCGCTTGATGGTGCCGTCTACCAAACCAGCAATTCCTTCTTTGCGTGCAAGCTCAAAACGCTCCTCCCACAAACTACGCGGAGGCATTTCGCTAGCAGTGTCGCAAAGGGATAGGGAATAGACGCGCTCCGGAAAGCGAGCACCTAATTGCTGGCCAATCATGCCACCCATCGACAATCCAATGAAATGGACTTTATTAATCTTCAAGGCATCCAATAGGGCAATTGCATCATCTGCCAATTGAGGGATGCTGTAGGGAGCAGGGGTTGTTTCAGAGTCACCATGCCCCCGTTTATCAAAACGGAGGACTCGATAGCGATCGCTTAATGCAGGCACATTCCAATCCCACATACTGCAATCCGACATGAGGCTATTGGCCATCATCACTACATGACCATCACTAGGACCATCAAAACGATAGGCAATATCAACTCCATTGACCTTGATGGTCTGTTTTTCTAGTTTCTGGCTCATTTATCTTTACTTTCTGGCTAATTTAGCAATTTTTGTATATCCCATCTTGATCATGGAGATCTTGAAAGGAGCATGGTAGATTATCCAATGAAACTATAAAAATACTCAGGAGACATGATGCAAAAGACATTGCAATACCCTCGTTTACTTAAGCGCAACTTGATGTTGAGCTTATTGATTGGCCTAGGACTTAGCCTCAACCTGATTTCTACCGCTGCCAGCGCGCAAAGCTACCCCAATCGAACGGTCAAGATGATTGTGCCCCTGACTGCTGGGTCTGGTGCTGATATTGCCGGCCGTATTGTTGGCAAAAGCCTTTCGGAAACCTGGAAACAATCGGTCATTATTGAAAATCGTCCTGGCGCTGGTGGCTTAATCGGTACCGGTGCAGTTGTGAGCGCTGAACCTGATGGCTACACTCTTTTAGTGCAATCAGCGTCATACGCGGCCAATCCTGCAATCTATAAAAAACTACCTTACGACCCCCTGAAGAGTCTGATTGATGTGGATATTCTTGGGCAAACTCCTTATGTCTTAATCACGTCTACAGAAGGTCCATACCAATCCATCAGAGATCTAGTGATTGCGGCAAAGTCTAAACCTGGCGAGATTACTTTTGCATCTGCAGGTGTTGGCAGCTCAACTCACCTTGCCGCTGAATACTTTAATCAAATGATGGGTATCAAGCTCATACACGTTCCTTATAAAGGATCCCCAGAAGCTATTCAAGATACGATGGCTGGACGTACTGCTTTCTATATGGCGCCACTCGATACTGCTATCGGGCAATTAAAAGGGGGCAAAGTGAGAGCGCTTGGTGTTACCAGTAAAGCGCGTAATGCTGCTGTACCAGATATTCCGAGCATTGCCGAGCTGGGTTATGCCAACTTTGAAATTGGTCTTTGGTTTGGTGTGTGGGCACCCGCTGGCACACCAGAAGCGGTTGTGAAAAAGATTAATCAAGACATTAATCTGGCTATGCAAAATCCAGAAGTGAAAACCGCTTATGAGTCCAAGGGTATCAAAGCAACCCCAATGAGCCCACCAGAGTTTGCTAAGTTTGTGCGCGATGAGATGGCGAAGTATCAGAAGATTGCCAAAGACGCCAACATCGAGCCTCAGTAATTTATCCACAGCAAATTGAACTTCACTCATTCTGCACCACTCTGCCAAGCCCCAGATTCAGAAATTCGATCACCACAGATTGGTTTTCCTGCTGGGGCAGTTGATTGCCACGCCCATGTGTGTGGTCCAGCTCAAGAGTTTCCTTATGCACAGGAGCGCATCTACACTCCGCCCGATGCCACACTAGGCCAATATCAATCCCTCCTTAGCATGCTGGGAATTGATCGTGCCGTCTTAGTACAGCCCAGCGTATATGGCACGGACAATCGGGCTATGCTTGCAGCGCTCTCCACCAAACCCGATCAGTTTCGTGGGGTTGCAGTGATCGACGGCAGTATTACAGATGCTGAACTTGAGAGGCTTCATCGGGCTGGCGTCAGAGGCATTCGTTGTAACGTCGTAGATGTTGCCGATAAGTCCACCGGCTTACCGATGGATCAGTTAACCGCAATCGCTAGACGCATCCAACCCTTTGCTTGGCATTTAGAGTTGCTCGCCCATGTCAATGAATACCCCGATCTCGCTAGAACATTTGCAAACTTTCCGGTGGACTTGGTATTTGGTCACTTTGGCTATTCCCATGCAAGACATGGTGTAAATGATGCTGGCTTTCAGGGCTTGTTAAGCTTACTACGGGAACAAAAGGCTTGGGTCAAAATGACTGGTCCTTATCGGATTTGTGATGGGGACTTTCCCTATGAAGATATGAGAGTATTTAATGATGCAGTGATTAAGGCTAACAGCAAGCGCTTAATCTGGGGTAGCGATTGGCCCCATGTGATGGTCAAAAAACACATGCCGCATGATGCTGATCTTTGCGATCTATTCGGGTCATGGGTAGCAGATCCCAGTCTTAGAAAAACGATTCTGTCTGACAATCCCTGTATGCTATATGACTTCCCTGCCTTTACTAGTAAATAGTAGATATAAATAAGACATCAGCAAGAAAGAATATAAACTCCATGGATAACACGCTTACTATTATTCTCGGCATTGTTGCCATGCTACTTCCTCTAGTGATCGGTCGCCTAGTATGGAAGCGTTTTGACCAATACTTTGGTCGCAATGATGAAGCTTATATGGATACCCTCGAATACTTCCTCAAGAAACTTGGTTTCACCATCCTAGTTGCTTTTATTCTCCTGTGGATTGGTATCAGCCTCGTATTTAGCGGTAGCTCCACTCACTAATAGCGCCTAGCCATCATGAACGATCAGCTTCTCACGATTCTCAAGAAAGCAAAACTCAACTTTGCGGTGCTAGCTAGTATTTTGGTTCTCGCAGCTGTTGGCAAGCTCACTAATCCGGAATTTACCAATGGGATCTTCTCAATGGCAGATCAACTGGTTTCGGATCTGATTTTGTTATTTGTGGCCATCACTTTGGGTGCATTTATTCCGAACTTCAAGCTAGTGGTGCTGGGTGCAATCGCCGCCTTTATTGCTGCAGCCCTTGCTATTCAAACAGGCATGTTTACATACCTGACGATTGACTACCTGTTTGCTGTTTTGATCGTCGTTCTAGGCTTTGCATCGATTGCCAATCTCTATCGGCATTACAGAGAATTTAGTCTCCAATAAAAATCATCAAGATAAAAAGCCCCGAGCAGTTCGGGGCTTTTTATCTTTCAAGCTGAATGATTCTGGTTTGCTTCTAGCTTATTTCTCCAAGGCTCCGTAAATCAAAGCATTTAACTTCTCACGATGAATTTTCCGAATTTCACCAGGAGCAACGCCCATCATGACTACAACCATTTGCTCTTTTGGATCCACAAAGAAGATGGTTCCATAGGCGCCATTCCACGAGTAGTCTCCAACATTGCCATTGTTTGCAGATAAGCCACGCTCAGTTCTGACAGCAACGCCCAAACCAAATCCGTAACCTACGCGCGCAGGCTCAGTTCCACTCACATTATTTTTAATATCTTTATTTAAATGATTGGCAGTCATGAAGGCGACTGTTTGAGGACCTAGAACACGTTTGCCATCAATACTTCCACCGTTCAGGAGCATCTGACCAAATCGAAGGTAGTCACCTGCGGTTGAATAAGCGCATGAACCACCGCAATCAAACTTAATCTGCTTGGTATGAATATCTACTTTTTGCGGTTTACCGGTTAAGGGATCTAAGGCCAAAGGCTGCGCTAAGCGTGGACGATCTTTTTCAGCTAACTGAAAGCTAGTATTGGGCATACCTACCTTGCTCCAAACCCGCTCTTGCAAAACGCCGCCAAGAGATTTGCCGGCAATTTTTTCTTCAATAATGCCGAGCACATCAAGGCCAAATCCATAGTCCCAAACAGTACCAGGCTCATACAATAATGGCGCAGCGGCCAATTTATCAATGAATTCTTCAGTAGATAAATTGATTGCCGCTGGGGCTGAGCCCGCTGGATAAAACTGATGAATCGGCGTTGCTCCGCGACCACCATAGGTAAGTCCATTGGTATGACGCATTAAATCTTGCACCGTGATTGGATTTTTTGCTGGCACTGTAGTCAACTTGCCATCAGCATCGATCTGACCGACTTTCATATTCTTGAATTGGGGCAACCAATCAGAAATCGGCGCATTCAGAGGCAACTTGCCCTCCTCATAAAAAGTTAAAGCGCCAACCGTTGCCATCACTTTAGTCATCGATGCCAAGTTAAAAATGGCATCGGTTGTCATGGGCTTTTGAGCATCCTTATTGAGATAACCATA
>CANGWT010000086.1 GCA_947457745.1 Burkholderiaceae bacterium
AACTCCTCATCATCGATCGACACAATAAAACTCGAAGCACGGGATGCCTGCTGGGCAAAGGATGTGAGATCTCCGTAACTAGTTAAGCCAATTACCTCCATACCCTCGTTTTCAATCGCCTCCGCTAAGTCACGAATACCCGAACCCGAAATATTTTCAGAGCGAAAGTCCTCATCAATAATGATGATTGGAAAACGAAATTTCATGTGTACCCTTTAACGTCGCCAATACGGCGATTAAGCAGATTAAGCAGATTAAGTCTTCGGCAGAGTAACGCCGACTTGGCCTTGATACTTACCGCCGCGATCTTTGTACGATGTACCACACACTTCATCGCTTTCAAAGAACAGAACTTGTGCGCATCCTTCGCCGGCATAAATCTTTGCAGGCAATGGGGTCGTATTAGAAAACTCGAGTGTGACGTAACCTTCCCACTCAGGCTCGAATGGAGTCACGTTCACAATGATGCCGCAACGTGCATACGTACTCTTACCAACACACACCGTTAAGACACTGCGTGGGATCTTGAAGTACTCAACCGTTCTTGCCAAAGCGAAAGAGTTTGGCGGAATGATACAAACTGGACCCCTGAAATCGACAAACGATTGTTCATCGAAATTCTTGGGATCAACAATAGTGCTGTTGATGTTCGTGAAAATCTTGAACTCATCAGCACAGCGAATGTCATAGCCATAGCTTGAGGTGCCATAGCTCACAATTTTTTGCCCGGCAGCATCTTGGCGGACCTGCCCAGGTTCAAATGGGCTGATCATGCCTTGCTCGCCCATGCGGCGGATCCAGTGGTCAGATTTAATAGTCATGGGCGAATTGTAAAACCATCACGGGCCAGATGCCCACGAATTTACAAGGTGGCAGGTGGAGAGGTAAAAATCACCCTCTCAGGGGCATTAAAAATCTCAAAATGCTTCCCGGAACAACGGGATAGCAAGGTGAGATTAGTTTTGCGGGCAAGCTCCAGGCCCATTAAGGTCATGCCAGAGCGAGTCATTAGGAAGGGGATGCCCATTTGAGCGCCTTTGATGACCATCTCCGAGGTGAGGCGTCCGGTAGTAAAGAAAATCAGGTCTTTGCCTGGCTTGTCTGCCAGCCACATCAGCCCAGAGATTGAGTCAACGGCATTGTGACGCCCAACATCCTCAATAAAATGGAGGAGGCGGACGTTCTTGTTACCGTCTCTCTCAAACACAGCGCAAGCGTGAACTGAGCCAGATTTTTTATAGATGGTGTCATGAACTCGAATGCTATCAATCAGATCAACGATTGCCTCTTGGGTTAACTGAGGACCATCCGGCAATCTGATCTCAGCCATCTCCTCCATCAAGCCACCAAACATGGTGCCTTGGCCGCATCCTGTAGTTACAACGCGCTTGCTGGTGAGGGCATCGATATCGACGGTGCTGCGATGAGTCTTAACTGCCGCTGAATCGGTTTCCCAATCCACCTGAATGCTCGCTATATCGTCTGGCGACTCTACTAGGCGTTGATTACGCAAATAGCCCAGAACTAAGGCCTCAGGGGCACTCCCTAAGGTCATCAGGGTGACCACTTCCCGCTTATCCAAGTAAATGGTTAGAGGGCGCTCACCGGGGATATGGGTGGTCTTGATGCGCCCTGCCTCATCCATGACCTGCACCTCGTGTACCAAGGGCACGGAAGCGTGAGACATCTGAATGTTGTGGGGCAAAGCCATAAAACGCCTTATTAATCGGTTCAAATCGGTACTAACTTTAACCGCAGACTAAAATTGGTGCTGAAACAGAGCCCTAAGCCCCATAATCTTGTATTCCCATTTGTTGAAACTTTTTCTATTTAAGTCCGCATGAGTAGCCCCAAACGTCGCCTGCTAGTTACCTCCGCCTTACCTTACGCTAATGGCCAAATTCATATTGGGCATTTAGTAGAGTATGTCCAGACAGATATTTGGGTTCGCTTCCAAAGAATGCGGGGTCACGAAGTGCACTATGTAGGTGCTGATGACACCCACGGCACCCCGATTATGTTGCGTGCCGAAAAAGAGGGCCTCACCCCGAAAGAGCTCATTGCGAATGTATGGAAAGAGCATAAGCGCGACTTTGATGATTTCTTAATCTCGTTTGATAACTATTACACTACTGATAGTCCTGAGAATGAAAAGCTATCTCAAAGTATTTATCTCAAGTTACGCGATGCCGGCTTAATTGAAATGCGCTCTATTGAGCAAGCATACGATCCCGTTAAAGAAATGTTCTTGCCAGATCGCTTTATCAAAGGCGAGTGTCCTAAGTGTGGCGCAAAAGATCAGTACGGCGACTCTTGCGAAAAGTGTGGGGCAACCTATTCCCCAACTGATTTAAAAAATCCATTCTCCGTAGTGAGTGGTGCAACACCTATTAAAAAAGTTTCCGATCATTACTTCTTTAAGTTATCCGATCCCCGCTGCGAAACCTTTTTACGTGACTGGACTCAGGTAAGCACCCCATTACAAGCTGAAGCTCGCAACAAAATGAAGGAATGGGTTGGACAACCTGGAGACAGTAAGTTAGGTGACTGGGATATTTCTCGTGATGCCCCCTACTTTGGTTTTGAGATTCCGGATGCACCAGGCAAATATTTTTATGTGTGGCTTGATGCGCCGATTGGCTATTACGCTAGCTTCCTCAATTACTGCCAGGCTAAAGGCATGAACTTTGAGGAATGGGTCAGGCCAGACACGACTACCGAGCAGTACCACTTCATCGGTAAAGATATTTTGTATTTCCACACACTCTTTTGGCCAGCAACTCTGCACTTTGCAGGTTACCGCACGCCAACCAATGTGTTTGCTCATGGCTTCCTCACGGTCGATGGCGAGAAGATGAGTAAGTCACGTGGCACTTTAATTTCCGCACACAGCGTAATTGAATCTGGATTTAATCCTGAATGGTTCCGCTACTACTTTGCAACCAAGCTCAATGACAGCATGGAAGATTTAGATTTGAATCTCCAAGACTTTGTTGCACGCGTGAATAGCGATCTACTGGGTAAATACATCAATATTGCCAGTCGTAGTGCTGGTTTCTTGGTGAAGCGTTTTGGCGGTGTAGTTTCTGATGAGGCAATGAACAATCCGTTACTGGCTGAAATTACATCCTCAAGTGAAAAAATTGCTGACCTGTATGAAGCTCGTGAATATGCCAAGGCATTGCGCTCCATCATGGAACTGGCTGACAAGGTTAATGCTTTTGTTGATGAAAATAAACCTTGGGAAATCGCCAAAGATCCTGAGCGCGAGTCTGACTTACAAAGAGTCTGCAGCGTCACCTTAGAGGCATTCCGTTTATTGAGTCTTTATCTCAAGCCAGTATTGCCACAAGTCACGGCTGGGGTTGAGGACTTCCTCTCTGTGCCAGCGATGTCTTGGAATGACGTTAAAACACCTCTCTCCAGCCAAAATCCAATCAAAGCCTACAAGCACCTCATGACGCGCGTTGAAGCGCCTCAAATCGAGGCTTTATTGGCTGCAAATCTCTAGAAACAAGGCCAAAAGAGCAAATTTCTGGGAATTAGCCAAAAAGTCGGTAGGTTTGTAGGAAAAATCGTTAATAATGATGGCCTAGGCAATACATTGCTGCGCAGTAATTTTTGTAAGTTATTGAATTAAATAAGAATTTTAGGAAATATGATGGCTAGGTATACATCCGAATTCACCCAGTTCTTAAATGAGCTCAAATCCGAGAAACCAGATCTCGAAGCAGGCCAGCAAGCTGGTCGTGCACTCCTCTGGGATAAAGAGCCCTTGACTACAGAAGATCAACGTCGCGCAAAGGCAGCTAAATTAAAACAACGCGCTTACGTGTATTCGAATGACTAACTCAGGCAATACCTTGGGAGCTGAGCCAAGCATTCAAACAGAGCTGCTTGACAGCACGCCATCTGTTACCGATGGGATGTCATCGGCATTCGCCAAACTATATGGTGAGCCGCTATTTAAGCTTCCTACAGATCTCTATATTCCGCCGGATGCCCTAGAAGTTTTTCTAGAGGCATTTGAAGGCCCACTTGATCTTCTGCTTTACCTGATCCGTAAACAGAATTTCAATGTACTTGATATTCCGATGGCACAGGTAACTCAGCAGTACCTGAGCTACATCGATCAAATCCGCCACCACAACTTAGAGCTTGCCGCTGAGTATCTTTTAATGGCAGCCATGTTGATCGAGATTAAATCTCGCATGCTGTTGCCAATGAAGAAGGCTGATAGTGATGAAGAGGTTGAAGATCCTCGTGCAGAATTGGTTCGTCGCCTCTTGGAGTACGAGCGCATGAAGTTAGCCGCACAAGAGCTTGACCAAATTCCACAGCAAGGGCGTGACTTTCAAATCGCTCATGGTTACGTTGACACCACTGTTGCAGTGACTTGGCCTGAGGTCAATCAAGATGATCTGCAAATGGCTTGGCGTGATGTGCTGCACCGTGCAAAACTGAATCAACACCATACGATTACCCGCGAAGAATTATCTGTTCGCGACTTCATGACACGCATCTTGCGTCGCTTACAAACCACACGCTTTGTCGAGTTTGGCGAGTTATTTGAAGAGGCCATCAAATCCGGCAAAGGCATTCCAATAGTCATCGTGAACTTCATTGCCATGCTAGAGCTCTCACGTGAGGCTTTAGTTGAAATTACTCAAGCAGAGCCATACGCTCCAATCTACGTTCGCCTTGCCTATACCCCTGTTGCATGAAAATTATTAGCGATATACAAGAGTTGCGCGACCACTTGCGTGGACAAAATCGCGCTTCCTTTGTACCAACCATGGGTAATCTCCATGAAGGTCATTTATCACTGATGCGTCTTGCTAGGCAACATGGTGATCCAGTAGTAGCCAGTATCTTTGTTAACCGCCTACAGTTTGGTCCAAACGAAGATTTTGATAGCTACCCACGCACTATGCAGGCAGACATTGATAAGCTCGAAAAAGAAGGTGTGTACATCTTGTTTGCGCCCACTGAGCGCGACCTATATCCACAGCCTCAGGAATACCGCGTAGATCCGCCTCAGCAACTAGGGGACATCCTTGAGGGTGAGTTCCGCCCCGGCTTCTTTAAGGGCGTTTGCACTGTTGTACTCAAGCTCCTCTCTTGCGTACAGCCCAAAGTAGCGGTCTTTGGCAAAAAAGATTACCAGCAGCTGATGATCATCCGTCAGATGGCAAAGCAGTTTGCCCTCCCAGTTGACATCGTTCCAGGTGAAACGATTCGCGCCGAAGATGGTCTTGCCCTCTCCTCTCGCAATGGTTACCTCACTATTGAAGAGCGTCTAGAAGCGCCAGAGCTTCAAAAAGTCTTGCAGGAAGTTCGTACGCGTGTCTTGGATTTGAGTGAGCGCAATATGCATTCGCTGATCGAGATTGAAAAGCTTGCTGTTAATCTTTTGGCGGAACGTGGCTGGCAACCTGATTACATTGCCATACGCCAGCAAAGTGATTTGGCACCCGCATCCAATGAAAGCCTGCAAGCTGGCGAGCCTTTAGTTATCCTGACGGCTGCCAAGCTGGGTAAAACGCGTTTGATTGACAACCTCGAAATCTAATTTTTAAATATTGAATTTGTAACGCAATTTACAGCGCAAAGAACTGGCCTACTTCTAAGTGCAACTCTTTAGTCAATTCGGCACCGGTTACTTTTCCTGCTGCACCTTTTGCTTTGAGGACTTCGATTTGTCCGCCATGACAGGCGACAAAGAATGAGTTCAAAGTAATTTGAGTGATTTCACCAGGCTTGCCTTTAACAGCGCCAAAGGTAGCCACTACATGCTTATGGCAATCGTAGATCTGTACCTTTTGTTCGCCAAATTTAGTCCAAGCGCCTGGCGCCGGATTAGATGCACGAATCAAGTTGTAGATCTGATTAATATGCGTAGCCCAATGAATTTGGGCTGCATCAATCCCAAACCAACCTTCATAATTTGCCAGCGATTCATCCTGGGCGACTTCTTGATGCTGATTGGCAACTACTAGATCTGCAGCCTCAAGCAATGCTTTAATACCAACCGGGAAAAGATGATCAAAGTACACCTTACCTAAAGTGTCATTAGGCCCAATCACAACCTCTTTTTGCAAGATCACCTCGCCCTCATCCAAACCATCAGATGGACGGAAGATAGTTAAGCCCGTCTTCTCTTCACCCAATGCGATCGCCCAGTTAATAGCGCTAGGGCCGCGATATTTCGGCAGTAGTGATGGGTGATATTGAATCGTGCCATGTTTTGGTATCTTACAAAGCTCTTGGGGTACGAACTGCAGCACATAGGCCATGACGCAGATGTCAGCCTTGCTATCAATCATCGCTTGCGCTGCTTCAGGGCCTTTGAGAGAAGCAAATTGCAAAGGCGCTAAACCCTTTGCAATCGCGGCCTCTTTCAGCACTTCAGGCTTGGTTGATTTAGGATTGTCAGGTGGACAAAAGACGGCAACAACTTCATCTCCACGCTCTAAAAAAGCATCTAAGGCCGCCTTACCAAAATCAGCACTACCAATCAGCGCAACTCGCATCTTAGATCACCTTATCGTGGCGTAGAGCGATCAACTCATCGGTTGAGTAACCTAGTTCACTCAGAATTTCATCAGTATGCTCACCTAGCAACGGTGAACGCGTCACGTCAGTTGGGCTGTCAGACATCTTGATTGGATTGCCCACAGTAAGGTACTTGCCACGAATTGGATGATCTACTTCAACTACAGTTCCAGTCGCACGCAATGCTGGCTCTTCTGCGATTTCTTTCATCGACAAAATTGGGCCGCAAGGAATATCGTATTTATTCAGAATATCCATGACTTCAAACTTGGTCTTAGTCATCGTCCATTTTTCAATCTCACCAAAGATTTCCATCAAATGTGGGAGACGAGCCATCGGGGATGCAAAACGCACATCCGTAATCCAATCTTC
>CANGWT010000087.1 GCA_947457745.1 Burkholderiaceae bacterium
AATCGGGATTGATTGCATTGAAATGGATCGGGCAGGCCCAAGCTATGCAGTCGATACAGCCAAAGCCCTAAGAGAGCGTTTTGGGCCTCAGGTCAACTTAACTTGGTTAATGGGAGCCGACTCTCTTATCAATCTTCCCTCCTGGAAATCCTGGGATCAATTAATAGGTCTCGTGAATTTCGCAGTAGCCAGCAGGCCTCACTTTGAGCTCTCTACGCAAATCAACCCTGAAATTAAGACTTTGTTAGATAAGCATCGATGTATTGATACAAACGCTCTTGAAAATAGCCTATTTGGCCGCATCTACTTAGATAACAGTCTTTCAGTAGACCTTTCATCCACAGAGCTTCGAAATCAGCTGAAAAGCACTTCTCGCAGTGCTATTGCTTCCGAGCACATTCCGTCTCATGCTTTAGAAATCATTACAAATCTAGGTCTGTACAAATAATCAGGCTAAGATCACCCTTATATTCAAAAATCTCAGAAAAAAATACTAAAGAAACTATGGACTTAACAAAATTACAACGTGTCGTGATTGATGCTCTCGAAGATGTCAAGGCACAAGATATTCGTGTGTATGACACCACTAAGCTCAGTGAGTTATTTGATCGCGTCATCATCGCCACCGGAACCTCTAATCGTCAGACTAGATCCCTAGCCATGTCCGTTAAAGAAGCTGTCAACACTAAAGGTGGTGAAGTGATCTCCGTAGAAGGCCTGGAGACTGGCGAGTGGGTGCTGGTTGATTGCGGTGATATCGTAGTCCATATTTTGCAGCCTGCATTACGCGCCTACTATCAGCTTGAAGGCATGTGGGGAGCTAAACCTGTACGTGTGAAGCTAGCAGCAGACAAAGGGCTTGTGAAGGCAAGCGAACCAGACGACGAAGAGTAATGGTTTAGCAATGCGTTTAACGATTGTTTCTGTTGGTCACAAAATGCCAGAATGGGTTGCAATTGCAAGCCATGATTACATTAAGCGCATGCCCACAGATTGCAGCATTGAAATCAAAGAGATCAAACCTGATCTCAGCCCAGCTAAAGAGGCAATCAAGATTGCAGCAGCCATTCCGAAAGGTTCTCGGGTAATTGCACTCGATGAGCGCGGCAAAGATCAAACCACGCAAAATCTAGCTACCCAGTTGGCAGGCTGGCGACAAGCAGGTTTTGATATCACTTTTTTGATTGGCGGTGCTGATGGGCTCGATCCCAGTCTCAAAGAAAATGCTCAAGCGATATGGCGGCTCTCGAGTCTGACCCTGCCACATGCCATGGCAAGAGTCTTGTTAGTTGAGCAACTCTATCGCGCTTGGACTATATTGCAAGGCCATCCCTATCACCGCGAGTAAGTCATTTATGTTTTCTTATATTTACCTTGCTTCACAAAGTCCGCGACGCCAAGAGTTGCTCAAACAGATTGGCGTCCAATTTGAGATGCTGATTGCAGGGCCAGGTGAAGATACCGAAACGATTGAAGCACCACTTCCCAATGAAAAAGCGCGTCAATATGTTGAGCGAGTTACCTTTGCTAAAAGTGCTATTGCTTTGGCTAGGTGGCATAACAGCGGCAAACCTTGGGCACCTATTTTGTCTGCAGATACTACCGTCAGCCTACCTGGCAATCTAACTGGTGAAATTCTTGGGAAACCTCATGATGCTTCCGATGCTGCGCGGATTCTAAAAATGCTTAGCGGTCAAAGGCATGAAGTTTTAACTGCAGTTGTACTCATAATTGATCCTAAAACAAATCCTCTGTGCTTGGTACAAATATCTGAGGTGGAATTTACCCACTTAACTGAAGTGCAAATTGAGAGCTATATTCAGAGCGGCGAGCCCTTTGGTAAGGCGGGCGCATACGGTATTCAAGGTCTGGGAGGAGCTTTTATTCCCTCAATTAAAGGCAGCTATAGCGGTATCATGGGATTACCTATTTTCGAAGTTAACCAATTATTAGATTTCGCAAAAGTCGCCCGCATATGAACGAAGAAATTCTGATCAACATCACCCCCCAAGAAACACGGGTAGCACTAATTCAGCAAGGTGCTGTTCAAGAGCTTCAGATCGAGCGTACTCGTCAACGCGGTATTGTCGGCAATATCTATTTAGCCAAAGTGGTACGCGTGCTACCTGGCATGCAATCCGCCTTCATTGAAATCGGCTTAGAGCGCACTGCATTTATGCATGTTGCTGACATTACTCAAAATAATCCTCAAGCACAAATCGAAAAACTGCTCTTTGAAGGCCAAAATGTTTTAGTTCAAGTCCTTAAAGATCCTTTGGGAACCAAAGGTGCGCGTCTTACTACCCAACTGAGCATCGCTGGCCGCAACTTGGTTTATTTGCCCCCAGCTGGCTCAGATGCAGCCACCGAGAAATATATTGGTGTATCCCAAAGAATAGATCAGCCAGAAGAGCGGGAGGCCATCAAGGCACGTCTTGCCGGACTCATGCCTGCCGACGAAAAAGGTGGAATCATTGTGCGCACTAGTGCACAAGATGCCAGCGATACTGAGCTTAAGCACGACATGCATTACCTGCGTACAACCTGGGAAAAGATTCGTGAGGCCGTGAATCACAAGGCTGCGCCTAGCTTACTCTATCAAGATCTTAGTCTGGCTGAACGTGTATTACGTGACCTTGCTAGTGAAGAAACTACAAAAATTCGGGTGGACTCAGCAGAGAACTTTGAAAAGCTCAAAGGGTTCGCTACGCTGTATATGCCAAATCTATTGGATAAACTTACGCTACATCGCGGCGAGCGCGCCTTATTTGATTTATTTGATGTGGACGCTGAAATCAATAAAGCACTTGGTAGAAGAGTGGATCTTAAATCCGGCGGCTATCTCATGATTGATCAAACGGAATCGATGACCACGATTGATGTCAATACTGGAAGTTATGTAGGTGCACGTAATCTAGATGACACCGTATTTAAAACCAATCTTGAAGCTGCGCAGGCTATTGCCCGTCAATTACGCTTACGCAATCTTGGCGGCATCATCATCATCGACTTTATTGATATGCTGAGTAAAGACCATCAAGAATCGGTTTTATACGAACTGAAGCGCAATTTAGAACGCGATCATGCTCGCACTTCGGTAAATGATTTTTCCTCTTTAGGCTTAGTAGAAATGACGCGCAAGCGTACCCGAGAATCTCTTGCCCATATCACCTGTGAGCCATGCGCTACATGCCAAGGCAAAGGTGAAATTAAAACTGCGCAAACGGTTTGTTATGAGATTTTGCGAGAGATCGTGCGCGAGCATCGGCAATTTAATCCCCGAGAATTTAGAATTGTTGCTGCGCCCGATGTGATTGATCTCTTCCTTGAGGAGGAGAATCAATTCTTGGCACAGCTAGGAGACTTTATTGCTAAGCCCATCAAGCTCCAAGCAGAAGGCAGCTTCCGCCAAGAACAGTACGATATTGTTCTCAGTTAATCATTAATTAAGCGTTCGAAAACTGAATGCGATGCAAATTGGCATATAAGCCATCTTTAGCAATCAATTCTTCGTGTGAGCCATTCTCAATCACGTGACCATGCTCTAGTACCACAATCCGATCAGCATGCTCAATAGTTGATAAGCGATGGGCGATAACTAAAGTAGTTCTACCGGCCATCAAACGCTCTAAAGCATCTTGCACTTGACGTTCTGATTCAGAATCTAGCGCTGAAGTTGCTTCATCCAAAATCAAGATAGGCGCATCTTTATAAATTGCTCTCGCAATAGCTAAACGCTGACGCTGGCCGCCAGATAAACGGTTGCCGTTATCACCAATTTGCGCATCAATACCCTCTGGCAACTCTTTCATGAGTGCCGAGAGATTTGCCGCCTCCAGTGCCTCGATAACGCGACCACGATCAACGCCCTCTGGGCCGACCGCTCCGTAGGCTACGTTAGCCGCAATACTGTCGTTAAATAAAATCACATCCTGACTTACAAAAGCTATTTGCTTGCGTAGATCCGAGAGGATGATGTTTTCAAGTGGAATATCGTCTAAGTAAATATGTCCATTACTAGGCTTGAAGAAACGCGGCAGCAAGTTCACCAAGGTAGATTTTCCACCGCCAGATGGCCCTACAAAAGCCACAACCTCACCAGGCTTGATATCTAAGTTGACATCACTCAGAGCATCTTTGCGACCAGTCTCTTGCTCATACGCAAAGCCCACATTCTCGAATCGAATGCCGCCTTTTGCATTTTCTAAGGATTGCATATTAGCCTTGCGAGACTCCTCCTCTTCAATCGGTTGATCCATCAGCGCAAAAATCATATCCGCAGCGGTCAGTCCGCGCTGTAAAGGCTGATTAATATCTGCTAAGTGCTTAATCGGAGAAATGACTAACATCATGGCTGTAATAAAAGAAGCAAAGCCACCCACTGTGGTTCCCTCAGTTGCCGATTGCATCAAGGCAATCACCAAGACAACTGAAAGCGCCATAGAGGCAATCAGCTGGGTAATAGGTTGATTCAGGCCGCCTGCCACCGCTGACTTCAAGGCAAATTGTCTTAAGCGCTCCGCCTTCTCCATAAAACGACGCATCTCATACTGCTCCGCTCCGTGCACTTTTACGATCTTGTAACCCGCTGAAGATTCTTCAACGATATAAGCTAGCTCACTAGTTAAGGTCTGCTGCTCACGATTCAGTACGCGCAAACGCTTATTCACCTTACCCATAATGAAAGCGATGACTGGAAAAATAATCATCACTACTAAGGTGAGCTGCCAATTTAAATAAATCAAATACCCAATCAGGCCAATTACCGTGAGAGAGTCTCTCACCAGGCTAATTAACATGCCACCCATAATCGAGAGAACGTTATTCACCTCAAAAACTACAGCATTAATCAAATGAGAAGCTGAATTTTTCTGAAAGAAAGTGGTGCTGGCATTTAACAGCGTCTTAAACATCTGCTCGCGTAACTTCAGCAAGACTGAATTAATCACGCGCGAGAGTAAATAGTTTGAGAAAAACTGGGCCAAACTACGAATCAAAGCCAGACCAACCAAGAAAACAGGGATTTGCCAAAGCTTGCTATTCAGTTGGCCAGTAAAACCCCGATCCAGCAAGGGCTTCATCAATGCCGGAATTGAGGTTTCAGCAGCTGCGACGACAGCCATGGCTAGTAAAGACCCAATAATCAATCCCTTATGGGGTTTGAGGTACTGGATTAGGCGATTTAGGGCGGTACGGTCTTGAGCATTCATATAATGAATTATGCCCACCTTATCCGTCATACTCATCACCCGCAATGAAGAGGCCAATTTGGCTGACTGTTTGGCCTCCCTGGAGGGGATTGCCCAGCAAATCGTGGTAGTGGATACCAACAGTAGCGATCACACCCTAGAAATCGCCAAAAACCATGGTGCTGTCATTGCTCAGCCAGCCGATTGGCCTGGTTTTGGCCCACAAAAGAATCGTGCTTTAGATCTGGCAACTGGCGAATGGGTGCTCTCTCTAGATGCTGATGAACGCCTGACCCCAGCGCTCAGAAGTGAGATTCTGACCGCCATTCATCATTCGGCCCATGTCGACTGTTTTGCTATTCCACGCCTGTCTTGGTATTGCGGTCGCTTTATTCGACATTCCGGTTGGAGTCCAGATTATGTGGATCGATTATTTAAACGCGGCACTGCCCGCTTCTCGGATGACCTTGTTCATGAACGACTGATTCCCAATGGGCAAGTAGCTAAGCTAGAGAATCCGATGCTGCATTACAGCTTCATGAACTACTCGCAAGTGCTCCAAAAGCTTGATCGCTATTCAACAGCTTCAGCAAAGCAGGCCTTTTCTAAAGGTAAAAAGAGTAGCCCCTTAACAGCCGTCCTTCATGGTATTTGGGCTTTTACTCGCACCTATTTCATACGCCTTGGTTTCTTGGATGGTCCTCAGGGTTTTGCCCTGGCAATTTCTAATGGGCAAGGGACCTACTACCGCTACCTCAAGTTATGGCAATTACATCAAGAAGCTTTGCAACAGCAAGGTCACGGTAAATGATCTCTGTTCTTTTGGCGACATACAACTGGCCGCAAGCCCTCAAACTCTGTCTTGAGTCACTCAGTACTCAAACAGATTTAGATTTTGAAATCATCATTGCTGATGACGGCTCCACCCAAGCTACAAAAGACCTCATAGAAGAAACTCGAAAATGTTTCCCAGTAAAAATAACTCATCTTTGGCAAGAAGATCAGGGATTTCGTAAAACACGCATCCTCAATCAAGCTATCGAGGCATCAGTTGGTGAATATTTAGTTTTTCTAGATGGTGACTGTGCTGTACAGCCAGACTTCATCGCCCAACATCGGATACTCGCTCAGGCCAATCGCTTGGTCACAGGTAGTCGTGTCTTACTGAACGATGATCTCAGCAAGCAATTACTATCATGGCCACACTGGGATTTCAAGAAATTCACTCTCAACTTATTAAGTTATCGACTATCTGGCGGCATCAATAAGTATTGGCCTCTCAAAATCAAGTTGGGCGATGGTGCATGGCGCAACTACAAGAAATTTGTGTGGCGCCGTATTAAAGGCTGCAATATGGCCTGCTGGAAGACTGATGCCTTAGCTATTGGCGGCTTTGATGAAAGCATGACAGGCTGGGGTCATGAGGATGCTGATTTTGTTTTTAGACTACAAAACAGAGGCTTGATTCGTAAATCCGGATCTTGGGCTACTGAAGTGCTGCACCTCCACCACCACATCAATGATCAGTCCAGTGCCACTGAAAATGCACATCGCGTCCGTGAAAAAATTCTGGCTAAAGCTCACTAGGATTGAGTTACATTAGCTCCATGACTGCATTCTCAGCACTAAAACCTAAAAAAGTTTTATTTATTGCGACTCGCCAAATTGGGGATGTCCTTGTCACT
>CANGWT010000088.1 GCA_947457745.1 Burkholderiaceae bacterium
AGCTGGACATTTTCCTGAGGTCGATAGCAATGGAGTTTCTTATTTAAAAATCCCCTTGAATATGCTCTGAACGGAGAATGACAATGAATATGCCCATCTCCAAAGCGGAGTTAAAGAGGATGCAGTCAGCTGCAGATGATGCCTGCAAGCTTATGAAGGTCTTATCCAACCGAGATCGCATGATGCTCTTATGTGAAATCGGTCAAGCAGAAAAATGTGTTGGTGAGTTAGAGGCTGCACTGGATTTGCATCAACCAACTCTCTCGCAGCAATTGACTGTGTTGCGCAAAGAAAAGCTAGTTAAAACACGTAGAGAAGGAAAGCAAATTTATTACTCCCTATCTAGTGAGGTTGCTATCGCAGTAATGAGTTTGCTTTACAAGTATTACTGTAAGAAGTAATCAATGATTTAATCGTTTTTAAAGGGAGTTCAATATGAAATGTAACGTCGGCAGTATCGATCGTATTTTAAGAATCTCAGTAGGCATTGTGCTGGTTGCACTTGCAGCTAACGGTACCGTAGGCTGGTGGGGTTGGCTCGGACTAATCCCTATGGCTACTGGTATTTTCCGTTTCTGCCCAGCCTACTTATTACTAGGAAATAATTTTTGCTCTAAGTGAGCCTGCTAAATCTAGCTTAAGACATATTGAGATCAAGCTACTCAATATGTCTTATTTGGATTTATGACGGTAGTTTTTTTAGCATAGACGCCGTGTATTAAAAAGATGGCAAAGAAGGCAATACCAATCATCCAGTGAGTCGCAATGACCCCATCCCGAATTTCTGCAGGGCCGTAGTAGAGTAAGCCGCCCGATACTAATAAGGCGGCTAAAAAAGCCAATTGACTTAAACCACTCCAGAACTTTCTCTTGGATTTCAGGCCCGCCTTTAGGTGAAAGGGTAAGACTGAGCCTAGAGCTATCGAAGCCAATACGGCAGCAATGCCATGCCATGCCAATACCGAATGAGTTCCCAATAGAGCCCGTTTAATATGGAATTCATGACCAAGCAAATAAACTAGCCCAGTGAGGGAGCAACTCAATATAGCAATTTGAACAAAGTGTTTTTGCCATGTTGGCATCTTGCCAAGGCGATTCGTATTTTTCATAGGGATTCGGTATAGGGAATATGGATTGCTTGAGCAGAAAAATAACTCAAGCAAGAATGGCGAGTATTTCTGGAAATACTCACTACCTTAGTTAAGGCGTCAGCATAGACACATCTATTGGCGACTACTGAGTAAGACTCTGAAAACTCAATATGCTCTTGATTGAGGGGGTTCACCATAAAACTTGTTGAATTGGTGTTACGTTTTGTAAAGTAGAGACTGCTAGTGGCAATCGCACCTACTTTCATGCTGCCAATTTGAATAAGCTCATGCGGTTTTGATGGATTTCGAATTTGAATATCTTGAGAGCGATCCCCGAATACGCGGATATCCCCGCCCGCGTTGACTGATCCAGCTTGGATACCGTTATTAATTAATACTTCAACCGCTTTGTCTACTGCATAGCCTTTGGCAATACCGCCAAGATCAAGGCAAAGCGGTAGTGATGATTGAACCAGAGAGGGTTCAATAAATTGGAGATCTTCAATGCCTCCAAATGAGTAATCACTGAGCTTGTCATGTCCAGGAAGTAGACCTGCTTCCACTAGGTGATGACCCACTCCACAATTGAATACTCCTTGGGATTGAAGGTAAAGCTCTTTTGCGATGGTAAGAACTTCAGCCGTCCAGGGGTGAATCCGAACTGACTCTAAATAAGATCGGACGTTTATATGAGAAAGCTCGCTCTCGGGATTGTGAAAACCCATCAAAGATTGCACTTGTTCAATAGCTAAAAAGGCCTCGTCTAGCGCTTTTAATGATGGTGATTCAGCTTCAATCCTGATTTCTACAAAGGTACCTAAGAGCGGCTTACAGCGAATCATTTTGCTTTTAAGCTTAAGGTCTGATTTTTTAAAGCGATGTCATATAAGACTGCAACCCGCTTGACGCCATCTGTAAGATGTTTGCAGGAGAGGGTGGCACCACCAATGTTCTGAATATCTTGATTCAGCTTGATGGGATCTGCAGCCGTTTTTCCGGCGAACTGTTTGCGCCAGTTAATTTCTGCTACTTCGTATCCATAAGACTCAACGTATTCCAGAATCTCAATTCCAGTTACTGCGCCCGATGGATTGAGTGCTACTGCATAAGTAATCATTTCATGTTTGCCGACTACCTCATCTACGATGAACCAACTTCCGTCGGCTGCCCTCCAAATTCGGTCTCCTTGAAAGGGGTGGCGAATACTCGAAGCTGAGCGCATTTTGTCTTGCAACTCATCGGTAATGATTATGGGATTTTTAACAAGCGATTTATTGGGTATGAGTATCTTTTGAGCTTGTTCAATGGACACATAAATTTTGGCCTGTGCAACGATGGGTGCGGTTGCTGCAGCTAGACCAATGAATAATAGGGGGTTAGGTTTCCAGTTCATATTCTTTGCTTTAGTTCAAAGGAAATCCAACTTTGACGATAAATTCATTCACTGAATGACTATCCCAAACGCGAGCATTGGAACATTCGGCTTCCCCGCCACCCATACAGGTGCCACCTTTGAGTTGATAGCGCCAAGCGCCAGTGACCCACCAGTCTTTAGCGGCATAGTGCATATTGGGCCCTACAAAAGTTGCGCGTTGGACTTGATTGCGTAAATTTAATTCTGAGTAGTCATTGTGGAAACGTGCCTCAACACCAGCGGACCATTTGGGCGCAAATCGATAACTAGCGCCCACAAGGAAATCAAGCATCGATTCTGGTACGTTGCCATTTTCAATAAACTTCAAGCGTTCATTCGCTGCAACTACGTTACCCGCCAAGATCAATCGATCGTCAATAAAATTCGATTGCAAGAGTAGGCGAGCTTCAATTTCATCTTTGTTTCTTCCCCAACTTGGCTCTAAATACAGACCAATGCCAACGGGGGATGTCACTGGATTAGTGAGTCGATAAATAGCCTCTAGTGACCCACCTTCAATACCGCTTTTTCTATAAGGGGTGGCTGGGTCATGACTGGATGGCACTCCATACCCGCCGGTACAACTTGAGCTATCACCACAGGCTTCTGGGTTGGTGTAATTCTGATTTGCGCTGGTGTAGTAGGAATTGATATAGCCGGCAATTTGTAAATCATTGGTGAGGCCATACTCCAATTCGGTTCTAGCTGTCCATGCATCATAGGTGCCGGCAGCTTGTTGTTGATTCAGTTGTAAGCGCTGCTCAAACTCGAGCTTTCCTTTGGGTTGGAGATCGAGGGTGTAAATCCACCCAAATGCACCTTCACCCGCATTTGCGAATGAGAAGTGCAGTGCTGTGGCTAATAGGATGCTAAAGGCAACAAGTCTTTTGATAGTCATTTTCATGGTCTAGTGGGCTGGTCAATAAAAGTAAATGAGAATGGTTCTCAATATACAGTAAATGAGAATAATTCTCAATTGTAAAAATGACCCTGCATACTTTGGTGTTGAGTTTTGCCTGGGAATACTCCCGTGCTTGTAAGATTTGGGTCTATGGATTCAGAAGCCCTGGTGAAGCTGGTCACAATGAAGATGCCTTTCGGCAAACATGCTGGCCGTACACTTGCAGACTTGCCTGGCAATTATTTAGCGTGGTTTGCTCGCGAAGGATTTCCTAAGGGTGAGCTTGGGCAATTACTAGAGTTAATGCACACCCTGGATCACAATGGCTTGCGTGGATTATTAGCCCCCATCCAACGGGCCCATGGAATTGCTACCCGTTCCCGTGATCAGTAAAGATTTACTTGGAATGAACTATCGCTGTCACGCGATTGCGTTCATAGATTACATTAGGTGAATCTGGCGGACTGCTATGGGAGAGGGTGGCCTGCAATAAACCTTGCGCCTGAATTTCTTGCGCTAGCTTTTGAGCCAGATCTAGATTGCGGTCGTATTGAATCTGTACGCTGGCAACTTTCCCCGTTTTAATATTAGAGACTAGTGCTGCAAGCTTCTGGGCTGAATACTGATCGAAAAAGACGGGATACCAGCCGCCAACAATAGGTCTAGGCTCTGGACTACTCTTTTCAGTAGATTTACCAGACTTGCTTTCGCCAAGCTCTATCGGCAGGTGAAAGTCGATGCCGGTCTTTTGAATCAATTCAGCATAAGAGATCGGTGCACTCATTTGCGCATCATCTGTGTTTTCGACCCAATAAGCCCAAGCTAATTTTTTGGCAGGATCGTAGACCAGCTTGTAGAGATGACTCGGAATGGTAACCTTGCTTTTACCGATACTGCCGACATGACCCACTGATCCGGTGAAGACATAGACATCGCTTTGTACACGCTTGATGTACATCCTGGTGGGCTCCTCAACCCGTTTGGCCCAGATGCCCTGATTGTTTTGCCTAGCTTGCGGCATCATATTTGCCAAGGAGAATGACTGCGCCATTCCCCGCTCACTTGTCATGTCGCCAGCTGGCACGTTATGACCCCGGTCATATCCGCTGCCACGATAGTCTGCCAGTAAGGCGCGTTCATGTGCTGGGAGCCTAGCCTCTTCGTAGAACTGATTGGTACGGCGAGGGTGTGGCGCCAGGAGTTGCTCGCCATTTAACTTCTCAACGGTATAAATGGGCTTTTTGTCTGAAGGCGAGTAGTAGATCGCAAAATCATCAAAACACAGGTCTCGCCCCACCTGCGAAGTACTTGGTATTTGTTGATTGGGAAATAGATCTTGGCATTGGTCAAAGAAGGCGGACGCACTCAGTGCTAGCCAAAGCGAGCTAAATAGGAGGAGTTTGGCCAGGAATTTCATTGGAGGTCAGTGTAATGAGTGTCGTCATCAGGGTGTGAAGGTTTTAAGCTATCTGGCGATCAAGTTAGCTTGAAAGCTAGTATTGAGGAGAGCGTAGAAGTCATTTGCCTGATCTTTCATTCAACTGCAACACATGAAAACAGGCTAACGCACAAGTTGAGCTCATGAGTACAAAAACACTACCGGTAGAAAATTTAGCCCATCCAAATACTAGATGTACGGGTAAGACAACTCTTTTGAAGAGCAAAAATAGTAAAAAAGTCAGAATTTCAGCGCTTTTTTATGATATGAAATAAGCCCCCACTAACTTCTTTAACCCATTGAATTTAAATGGATAAATATCAAATCTAGAAGCGTTATTAGGGATCATACTTATTTCAAGACCTATAAGTTATGGAAATAAGGTTCTTTATTCTTGACTTGATATAAGAACCTTTTTAGAGTGACTCATGTTTTTACTTATTGCATTGCACCATAAATCAGAGTGTTGATTCTTGGTGTGCTGCAAGACTACGAATGATTCAATATTTTTCTGCCAATTTGAGTGACAAGCAACTAGCGCAGCCTGCAACGGCTCAAGCTAAGGATTTGTTGGCTCACGCACTATCCCCTCTCTATCGGGTTATGAATGCCCTATTGATTGTGACTGTTTTCATGATCGTCGGACTCTGGCTTTCTGGTAACGGAACTCAAGCGGGCGCATTTGATTTAGCTCGAATCCTGGTTCCAGATGAAGCCCGCCATATAGTTTGGCAAAATGGGTTCGGGATGCTAGATCGGTATCAAGAAACGGCTCCCAAGGCCTCTGTGGATGAAGAAATTGCCAATGTGCTTTATGGAAATACATTAGCTATCCCTGGTAGTGGTTTTACGGGCGCCAAGCAACAAACAGTTGCTCTGTTGATGCCCTCAGTTGCGCATGCTCAGGTAAGGCCCATCTCCCATTTAGCTGATCGTATTCCCACTTCAAAAATTGATCCTCAGGCGCTTGATTCCAAGTTGATGGCTTCTATTCAAAATCAACGTGCAGTAGCTGACTTCTTTGAGAAAAAATACAAATTGGATCGCGCCAAGATTGAGGAATATATATCTAACACTGTGTTAATTGCAAAAGAAGTCAAAATTGACCCAGTTTTATTGCTCGCTGTGATTTCAGTTGAGTCGAACTTCAACCCTCTCATTAAAAGTCACGCTGGTGCTGAAGGCTTGATGCAGGTGATGACTACCATCCACCAAGATAAATATGCTCTGTATGGCGGTACAGCTGATGCGGTGAAGCCTGAAGTCAACATTCGGGTAGGCGCTTACATTCTGAAGTATTTGATTGCCACGAGCGGTTCGTTGCGTAATGGTTTGAAATACTATGTTGGTGCTGCAAATGCAGAGAATGATGGTGGCTATACCGACAAGGTGTTGGCCGAAAGAAATCGTTTGATTAGTTTGTGCCAGCCAGCAACACCTAATAAATTAATTTTGAACGGTAAAGATTTGCGCTCATAAGATCCCCATTCTTTTTCTAGGTGAAAAATAAAGGCCACTCAGTTTATTGACTTGGGTGGCCTTATTACTTACTAATGCAGGGGCGAGATTAACTTACGCCATGTAGCTCTACTTCGAATACCAATGTTGCATTTGGGGGAATCACGCCACCCGCACCACGTGGACCGTAGCCCATCTCGGAAGGAATGATTAAGGTGCGCTTGCCACCAATTTTCATGCCTTGTACGCCTTCATCCCAACCTTTAATGACATGGCCAGCGCCCAAAGGAAAACTAAATAATTGGCCACGGTCCAATGAGCTATCAAACTTCTGACCTTTTTGATCTGGCGCCTTCTCATCCAATAACCATCCGGTGTAATGTACGTCAACATCATTGCCGGCAACCGCTTCCTTGCCATCACCCACAACGGTATCTATTTTTTGGAGTTCGCTCACGTTTATCTTCCTCTTTGGCTGAAATTGAAGGGCTAGTATATTCTGAGCGTAATCTTTTTGTTCGAGCAAACTAA
>CANGWT010000089.1 GCA_947457745.1 Burkholderiaceae bacterium
AAGTAAAGCCAAAAAAGATTAAAAAAAGTAAAACTGAGACAATTAAGAAACTCTTTTCTAAAAAAATTGCGAAGAAGTTATTTGGCAAGAAATTTGCTACTAAAGCCAGAGCTGAGCTTAGAGCCATAGAGCCAGTTGCCGAAAAAGCGATTGCTAAGCCAAAGCGCCCTGCATTGCAAATTACTTGGGCTAGTAACGCTAGTGAGATTAAAGAAGCGCAGCGCCTGCGCTATAAGGTATTTGCAGAAGAGATGGGGGCAAAGCTTTCAAGCAATCCAGAAAAACTCGATATTGACGAATTCGATGCCTATTGCGACCATTTACTGATACGTGACCAGAAATCATTAAAGGTAGTCGGCACTTATCGTGTACTCCCTCCGCACAAAGCTTTAGAGATTGGACGTCTCTATTCAGATTCAGAGTTTGATTTAAGCCGCTTGGATCACCTGCGCCCTAAATTAGTTGAGCTCGGTAGATCTTGCGTGCACGAAGACTTTCGTTCTGGCGCGGTCATCATGGCTTTGTGGAGTGGCTTAGCTCAATACATGCAAAAACATGATTATGAGATCATGCTCGGATGTGCAAGCATCCCTATGGGTGATGGTGGTCATTTTGCTGCCAGCCTATACAACTCACTGAGCAATGATCAGATGGCTCCAGTTGAAAATCATGCTTTTCCTCGCCTACCCTTGCCGCTTGAGCGACTCAATGGCGGCTTAGAAGTAGAGCCTCCACCATTGATTAAAGGTTATTTGAAATTGGGTGCTAAGATTTGTAGCGCACCCGCCTGGGATCCAGATTTCAATACAGCAGATGTATTGACCATGTTAAGACTATCGGAAATCAATCCTCGCTACGCTAAGCACTTCTTAGGGCTGTAAGGATTACTTCAAGCTAATGCTGTAAGGTCGGCCGATACGCTCCCATTCGGCCGCTTCTTTTTGAAGGCTAAACTCTGTTAATGGATGTTCTTTAGCCCAATCTTTGGAGAGGCTAACCAAATAGTTTCCGTTGTGCTCTGAGACTTTCACTTTGGATAAGTTGACATCACTGCGCCCACGGCAAAGTACCTGCGCAAGCCGCATGCAAAACAACATACGCCAATCAGAGAAAGAGGGATTATTTGCTAACTTCCCTAACTTACCGGTGTGACCAATAAGTAAGGCAGCTAATCTAGCTTGATCGTTTTTTGAGAAACCCGGCATATCGGCATTACCTGCAATGTATGCAGAGTGCTTGTGATATCCGTTGTGCGATATCGATAAGCCGATTTCATGAAGATTGGCGGCCCATTGCAATAAGGCGATGTTATCCGCTCGACTCTCTTCATCTGGCTTGGGTAATTGCGTCAAAAACTCAACAGCTAGATTACCAACACGCCTAGCCTGCTCCCGATCCACGGCATAGCGCTGCATAAATTGCTCAACTGTCACGAAGCGCATATCCTCATGCTGAGAGCGACCTAGTAAGTCATAAAGCACGCCGATTCTTAAAGCGGCATCTGTGACTTCCATAGACTCAATGCCGAGCTCATCAAAAACAGCAATCATGATGGCAAGGCCACCGGGCCAAACTGAGCGTCGATCATCCTTAAGACCCTGGAGCTCAACCTGATTGATGTGCTCATATTTAAGCAGATGTTTTTTCATGGCTCTTAAGCCATCGCGGGTAATTAAGCCATTGGCACCATCTATCTGGCCATTGAAATTATTTTCTGCAATGAGTTCAGCTAAAGCGCGCGCGGTCCCTGAAGAGCCGATAACTTGACTCCAGCCAGCCTTTAGATATGCCTCGGAAATCACCTGAATTTCCCTTCTTGCGGCTAGCTCTGCCTCTTTAAAGGCATGAGAATCGATATTGCCCTTAGGAAAAAATCTCAGGCTATGAGAAACGCAGCCGATATACAGGCTTTCCATCAGCTTGGGCTCGTAACCTTTGCCAATAATGAGCTCAGTAGAACCACCACCAATATCCACCACCAAGCGATTACCCTGTACTGCTGGCACTTCATGGGCAGCACCAATATAGATCAAGCGCGCCTCTTCAACGCCTGCGATCACTTCAATGGGGAAACCTAAGGCCTCCTCAGCTTCTCGGATAAAGTGCGGTGCATTTTTAGCTACCCGCAGAGTATTGGTAGCAACAGCGCGCACATTGGCAGGATCAAACCCCCGAATGCGCTCACCAAAGCGCCGAATTGCTGCAATACCTCGCTGATAGGCATCATTGCCCAATAATTTGTTGTCAGTTAAGCCAGCAGCCAAACGGACAGACTCACGCAGCGTATCAATCGGACGTAACTGTGTGCCTGAAGGCGTCTTGACGACTTGGGCTACCAGCATACGAAAGCTATTAGAGCCAAGGTCGACTGCAGCGACGAGGTCAGTAGCATTCATTACGGATTTATTTTGATGTAAGGCCACAGCATTTCCAATAGAAACAGGTTTACTTAAATATGTCTATTTTATGAAACTCTGATGACACATTCATGAAACGAGGCCCTAGTCTACTGGGAAGTAGCTTAAGCAGCTAAATTTTGCTCTGCACTAGAGCAATCTTGGCTTCCGAAACTGCAAAAAATACAGCAATCGCCTGATCTAGGCTTCAAAATGGTGCTGCAACTTGGACAGCGATACAAATGCTGAGAATAGCCTTGAGAGATCTCTAGAGTTTCTTGTCCGCGACAGTTGGGGCAAGTAATAGTTGTATGTACTGAATTCACAGGGTTAATCATGAACTGCAACTATTACAAATTGAAGACAGTCAAAACCCGATACGCCAAGCCCTACCCGATATAAAAAACAGTTTTGTCATATTACTTTGATAGCATTTGTCCACTCTCATTACTTTTACCTGGATATCCATGAGCGAATATAAATATGAAGATGCTGTAAAACAGCTTCAAGAGTCTGGTGCTATTGGCCTACAAGACTTTAAAAATCTATCTTATGAAGACCTGAACGAGCTACTAGAAGAAATCAAGGTGTGGTGCCTGTATGCCAATGGTAAGTTAGATAAGTTACCTAAAGAGTCAAAGAAGAAAAAGGATAAGAAAGACAAAAAGGATAAGAAAGACAAAAAGAGTTAAGGAATATAAGTGCCCTTAAACTGAAATACGCTCCTTAGGAAATCGAAGGGTAAAAGTGCTGCCCTGTCCGGGCGTGCTATCAATAATTAGCTGGGCTTGATGGCGGTTTGCAATATGCTTGACAATCGCCAATCCCAAACCAGTGCCTCCAGTATCTCTAGATCGACTTCTATCCACGCGATAAAAGCGCTCAGTCAGCCTAGAAAGATGCTCAGATGCAATGCCCGGCCCCGTATCAACAACCGAAAACTCACCTTCCCCACGCTCATTTACATTCCATCGCACCTTAATTGAAGCAGCATCTGGTGTGTATCG
This sequence comes from Burkholderiaceae bacterium, assembly GCA_947457745.1. Classification (GTDB taxonomy): domain Bacteria; phylum Pseudomonadota; class Gammaproteobacteria; order Burkholderiales; family Burkholderiaceae; genus Polynucleobacter. The sequence goes on from CANGWT010000089.1 coordinate 3,404, forward strand.
AATAGCGTTGGAGACTAGATTGCCAAAGGCAGAAAGAATCTCCCGCTCCTCTCCCATTAAGTTATTTGGATTTGAGATCTCAAAGCTAAGGATATGATGACCTTGAGAAAGCGCCTCTGCATCATTCTTTAAAAGTGCCATTAGAGTAGTAATACTAATTTCTTGTATTGGGGCAGGCAAGGTATTTGCCTCTAGATTAGCCAGCGTCAATAAGTCTTCCACCAAACTCTTCATTCGCTGAGCCTGAGACATCATCATTTCAAAATATTGACTTTGCTGGGATCGCTCCAAATCAAGCGACTGCATAGTCTCTAAAAAACCCATCAATACAGTAATTGGCGTTCTCATTTCATGCGAAACGTTGGCCACGAAATCACGTCGCATTGCATCAGCCTTCTGAAGATCAGTTACATCCTGTACAAGCAAAAGATGACGCTGTTCGCCGAAGGGAAAAACTTGCAATAGCAAACTGAGGTTTGAACTCGGTCCCATTCGATCCAATAGCAATGGATCTTCAAACGCTCTCTTATTAAGATACTGGATAAATTCTGGCCTACGAATGAGAAAATTGATTCTTTGTAGTGCATCACGCTTAAAGTTCAAGCCAAAGAAGCGTTCAGCAATGGCATTGCACCACTCAATTTGATCTTCGCTATCTAGCATCACAATGCCATTAGGAGAAGCCTGAAAAGCCTCAATGAAACGATTATGCTGTTTTTCGATAGATAGTATTTGCTGTTTGAGATTGCGAACTAACCGTTGCAGACGAAAAAAGATTTCCTCCCAATAGCCACTTGGTAAAGGCATAGATTCAACTGAGTCGGATAAAGTAAATTTTCTTAAACGAGCTAAATTGATATAGGAATAAATCAAGGGCACTGCAAGCACAGATATTGCAGCCGCAACCCCCGAAAAAGGGCCCAAGTTAGACGATGCTATATATGCCGCAAGAAAAGCCAGGCAGACAAGCATAGTAAAGCGAGTAATAACGGATAACATTCGACAATCTTAGAGCATCTGCTCCATCAGATCCAAAACTCTAGTTTAGAGCTCGATTCTAATTAGGTCTGGGTGGGCATCTTGGTAATTCGATAACCACTTCCACGAACCGTCTCTATATGGCGATCACAGTCCGTAGGAGCTAGGGCTGCCCTTAATCTCTTGATATGAACGTCTACAGTCCGCTCCTCGATATAAACCTCATTCCCCCAGACCTTATCGAGCAGATTTGTCCGAGAGTGCACCCTTTCAGGGTTAGCCATCAAAAACTGCAATAGGCGATATTCGGTAGGCCCCAGTGGAATAGATTGTGGCTGCATATTAGGCCAAACAGCTGTCACACGATGAGAGAGTGGATCCATTCTTAATGGGCCCACAGCCAAAGGGCCAGAGTCTTCTATTGGGGTTTGGCGGCGCAAAAGCGCCTTGACACGTGCGACTAACTCTTTTGGCGAGAAAGGTTTAGTTACATAATCATCTGCTCCAGAATCTAAGCCTAGAACCTTATCGGACTCGTCACTCTTGGCCGTAAGCATCAAAATGGGTAAAGAGCGGGTACGCTCATTGGATCTCAGCTCTTTAGCAAATTGAACACCCGATTTACCAGGGAGCATCCAGTCCAAGATTAAAAGAGAGGGCAACTGATCTCGCATCATATTCATAGCGACATCAGTTTGGAGGGCCCTTTCAACTTCATAGCCTGCATGAGTCAGGTTGATTGCAATGAGTTCAGCAATCGAAGGCTCATCCTCAACAATCAATATTCGGTGAGTCATCTGGGATTCCGCTTTGATTAGTTACGGTTTATTTGCCTCGCGGACCAAATCCTCGTGTGGGATATGACGGACATCAGAGCCTTTGGCAATATAAATAACGAATTCAGCAATATTCTTTGCATGATCGCCAATACGCTCAATTGCCTTGGCAATAGTCAACATATCCAGACCTGTTGAAATCGTATGTGGATCTTCCATCATGTATGAAATCAGCTTGCGAACAAATCCTCTGAACTCTTCATCAATTTGGCGATCTTCCTGCACTACTTCTGCAGCGGCAACAGTATCTAGCCTTGCAAAGGCATCTAAGCTACGACGCAAAAGAGAAATTGCCATCTGCCCAGATAAACGAATTTCAGCAACGTTAATGTTGTGAGTAGCTCCAGCTTCAATTAAGCGCTTGGTTCTCTTAGCAACGCGTTCAGCCTCATCGCCAGCACGCTCTAAATTGGTAATAGCTTTTGAAACAGCCATGACGAGACGGAGATCTCGTGCCGTAGGTTGACGACGGGCAATTAATTCAGTACAAGCCAAATCAATCTGGATCTCGAGATCATTCACGAGCTTTTCGTTCTGGATAACCACATTACAGGTATCAATATCCATTTGCGTGAAAGCGCGCATAGCCGTTGAAATCTGGGACTCAACGAGCCCGCCCATCTCTAACAAACGACTGGAGAGGGAATTTAAATCTGCGTCAAACTGCGAGGAAAGGTGTCTATCAGGCATGTATATCTCCAATTAACCAAAACGGCCGGTAATGTAATCTTCTGTTTCTTTACGCTTAGGCTTGATGAAGATTTCATCTGTCTTGCCATATTCAATGAGACTTCCTAGGTACATATAGGCAGTGTAATCGGATACACGCGCAGCCTGCTGCATATTATGAGTAACAATCGCAATCGTGTACTCATGCTTAAGCTCATTAATGAGCTCTTCAATCTTGCCTGTAGAAATTGGATCTAAAGCAGAAGTTGGCTCATCGAGCAAAATCACGGATGGCTTGACTGCTACCCCGCGAGCAATACATAAACGCTGCTGCTGACCACCAGACAAGGACAAACCACTTTGATTGAGTTTATCTTTAGCTTCATTCCACAAAGCAGCCTTATTCAAGGCCCACTCTACGCGCTCATCCATTTCCGAGCGAGAAAGCTTTTCGTAAAGACGCACACCAAAAGCAATATTTTCGTAGATTGACATTGGAAATGGCGTTGGCTTCTGAAAAACCATACCAATTCGTGAGCGCAATAAATTGAGATCTTGACCAGGCTCTAAGATATTTTGTCCATAGAAGTTAATCTCACCTTCAGCGCGTTGACCAGGATAAAGGTCATACATACGGTTTAAAGTTCGGAGCAAAGTGGATTTGCCGCAACCTGAAGGACCGATGAAGGCAGTCACTTTGCCCTCTTCAATATCTAGATTAATATTCTTCAAGCCCTGGAAAGATCCGTAGAAGAAGTTCAGGTTGCGTACTTCAAGCGCATTCTTAGCCATAGCTTGTGGGTTTTGATTTATTGTTTCGTTCATCCCTGCCCCTTGACTATCGACGTGATTTAAGTCAAACATTGTTTTCATATTACTCATCATCCTTGAACCTTCTGGCGAAATACCACTCGAGCTAATATATTTAAGCCCAGTACAG
>CANGWT010000090.1 GCA_947457745.1 Burkholderiaceae bacterium
ATCGGCTGACTCACAAATATTGCCTTTACATTGATTATTTCAATAAAACCTGATTTTAATCGCTCTTAGAGTCAATTCAGTTTGATTGGCATCGCTATACTAAGTGCATGAAACTAATCGGATCCCTTACTAGCCCCTACGTACGCAAAGTACGCATTGTTTTCTTGGAAAAAAAGGTTGATTTAGACCTAGAACTCGAAAATGTCTGGGCTGCAGATACCAAAATAGCCCTCAACAACCCCTTAGGCAAAGTGCCCTGCCTTCTTTTAGATGACGGTGAAGTCATCTACGATTCGCGCGTGATTGCTGAATACGCTGATACATTGAGCCCAGTGAGCAAGCTTATACCGACAGGTAGTCGTGAACGCGCTACTGTCAAAACCTGGGAAACCCTGGCTGACGGGGTAGAAGATGCGGGAATTTTGGCTCGTTTAGAAGCCACCTTGCGCCCACCTGAGCAGCAGAGCGCTACTTGGATTGAGCGTCAAATGGGCAAAATTAATACCTCTCTTGCCCAAATGTCCCGTGAATTAGGTGAAAACGCCTGGTGTCACAGCAACCAGATGACTTTGGCTGATATTGCTGTTGGCTGCGCTTTGGGTTACCTGCTGTTCCGCTTCCCGAATATCGCTTGGCAAGCGCAATACCCCAATTTAGATGCCTTGTATCAAAAGTTGATGCAAAGACCTTCCTTTGCAGAAACAGCGCCTCCAGCCGCCTAAATCAGGGCGCTAGCAGCCAGAAAGACTTAGGCGGAAATAATTCCGCCGCCTAAGCAAATATCTCCATCGTACAAAACGGCAGACTGACCCGGAGTCACCGCCCATTGAGCTTCTGGAAAGGTCAATTCAAAACTTGAAGGTCCAGCGACTCCAGCAGCAAGCGTGCATAGTGAGTCTGCCTGACGATAGCGGGTTTTTGCAGAGTACTGTCCTGGCGTGGGTGCAACTCCAGCGACCCAACTAGCGTCAATTGTAGAAAGCTGCTTGGCTAGTAGCCAGGGATGCTCATGGCCCTGGGCGACGTATAAGGTGTTATTGGCCACATCCTTGCGAGCGACATACCAAGCATCACCATTGCCGTCCTGACTGCCGCCAAGGCCTATACCCTTTCGCTGCCCCAGGGTGAAAAAGGCAAGTCCCATATGCTCGCCAACTGTTTTGCCTTCTGGGGTTCTAATGGGTCCTGGAGTGCGCGGTAGATAACGGTTTAAGAATTCGCGGAAAGGGCGCTCGCCAATAAAGCAAATCCCTGTGGAGTCTTTTTTAGCGGCATTATGCAAGCCGATTTTCTCGGCAATCTTGCGTACCTCCGTCTTTGGAATCTCCCCTAAAGGAAAAAGTACATTTGCTAATTGGCTCTGGGTTAAGCGGTGCAAGAAATAGCTTTGGTCTTTACTGGCATCCAAGGCCTTTAATAGCTGTACGCGCCCACCTTCATGCCGAACCCGCGCATAGTGGCCGGTTGCAATGGCATCGGCACCCAAACTGATGGCGTGGTCTAAAAAGGCTTTAAATTTAATTTCTGCATTACATAAAACATCTGGGTTGGGTGTCCTGCCGGCAGCATATTCGCGTAAAAACTCTGCAAAAACACGCTCACGATACTCGGCAGCAAAGTTGACGGCTTCGACATCAATCCCAATGAGGTCGGCCACAGAGACAACATCTAACCAATCCTGACGTGCGGAGCAATATTCGTCGCTGTCATCGTCCTCCCAGTTTTTCATGAAAAGGCCAACAACTTCATAACCTTGCTGCTTTAGCATCCAGGCTGCAACAGACGAATCTACCCCTCCAGACATCCCAACCACGACTTTTGAGGGTTTTGAAGCAGGTATTGCGACAGAATTGAGGGGGATCATCAAAAAAAATGCGAGAATTCGACATAAACTAAAAAACCCATTGTAGAAGTCTTGCTCCAAATTTACGAGATTTGTGGCAAAACCAAATAAATGGCGCTAAGGGTAAATAGATAGGTAGATTTTCGCCTAACTAACTAAAATAGATTTTTTTGAAAAATTTGCATTTGGAGACATGCCATGCGCATAGGAGTACCGCTGGAAATCAGACTCGGTGAAACTCGAGTTGCCGCCACACCGGAAACCGTTAAGAAGCTGATTGGCCAAGGCCATTCCGTTGTGATTCAAAAAAGTGCGGGCGTAAGAGCCAGTCAACCTGATTCCGCCTATGAATCTGTGGGTGCAACGATTGGTAGCGCAGCAGATGCCTTTGGGGCAGAGATTGTTCTCAAGGTACGTGCACCTGAGGCCGCCGAACTCAAGCAAATTCAATCTGGCAGCGTGCTCATTGGCATGCTCGATCCATTTGATAGCGACAATATTGCTGCGATGGCCGCCCAAGGTGTGACTGCATTCTCATTAGAGGCTGCTCCACGTACTACTCGCGCACAAAGCATGGACGTCTTGTCCTCGCAAGCCAACATCGCAGGTTATAAAGCGGTGATGGTTGCTGCTAATGAGTATCAGCGCTTTATGCCTATGCTCATGACTGCAGCCGGAACCGTTAAAGCGGCACGCGTACTAATCTTGGGCGCTGGTGTTGCTGGCCTTCAAGCTATTGCAACTGCAAAGCGTTTAGGTGCCGTCATCGAAGCATCTGACGTACGCCCTGCTGCTAAAGAGCAAATTGAATCTCTCGGCGCCAAGTTTGTTGACGTTCCTTACGAAACAGATGAAGAGCGCGAAATCGCTAAAGGCGTTGGTGGCTATGCGCGCCCAATGCCGGAAGCTTGGATGAAGCGTCAAGCAGCACTAGTTGCTGAACGTGCTCAACAAGCTGACATCGTCATTACAACCGCCTTGATCCCAGGTCGCAAGCCGCCAGTCTTATTGCACAGCGACACCGTTGCCAATATGAAACCAGGTTCGATCGTGATCGACTTAGCAGCTGGCCGTGGTGACAATGGATCAGGCAACTGTCCTTTGACGGAAGAAGACAAGATTGTTGAGAAAAATGGTGTGAAGATTATTGGTTACAGTAATCTCGCCAGCATGGTAGCTGCGGATGCTTCTGCTTTGTACGCACGCAACTTGCTTGATTTCATGAAGCTCATCGTTGACCCAGAAGCGAAGTTAGTTATCCCCACCGATGATGACATCGTTACTGCTTGCCTCATGTGTCGTGATGGCCAGGCTATCCGCAAAAACTAATACAGAATATTCAAAGGAAACATCATGGATCTCGCTGCTTTTCAAAGCATCCTCACAGTCCAAAACATCACCGTGTTTGTTTTGGCCATTTTTGTTGGCTATCAAGTAGTTTGGAATGTCACCCCTGCATTACATACTCCACTGATGGCAGTGACTAATGCTATCTCTGGAATCATTATTGTTGGTGCCCTACTGCAAACTGAAGTCATTGGTGGCGATGAGATCACTCTCACCAGCATCATTGGTGCAGTAGCCGTCTTCTTAGCATCAATTAATATTTTTGGTGGCTTTATGGTCACCCGTCGCATGCTTGAAATGTTCAAGAAAAAAGCCCCTAAAGCCGATGCGACTGGAACTAAATAAAAACTAGAACAAGACCTATACAGAGACCACAATCATGTCAAACATAACCGCGATTTCCTACCTTATTTCATCGGTGCTTTTCATCCTCGCCTTGCGTGGATTGTCTTCACCAACCACATCACGTCAAGGCAATACCTTCGGCATGATCGGCATGTTGCTTGCCGTGATCACCACCTTCATGATTCCTGACTTTAAGCCAGTCTTCTCATTGATTATTGGTGCGATAGTTGCCGGTGCAATCATTGGAATACTTGCTGCTAAACGTGTGCAAATGACCAAGATGCCAGAGCTCGTTGCACTGATGCACTCTTTTGTTGGTTTATCAGCTGTATTAATTGCGATTGCAGCAGTGTTTAATCCAGCCCAAGATCATACTGGCGCTCAAAAGATTGAACTCTTTATCGGTGCATTTATCGGCGCCATCACCTTTACTGCTTCTATTATCGCTTTTGGAAAATTATCCGGGAAGGTCAGCGGTAAATCAGTGACCTTTGCTGGCCAGCACTTACTCAACCTCATTCTCGCAATTGTGATGGTTTCTGGTGGTGTCATGTACTTCATGACAGGTAGTCACGAAGCATTCTTAGTCATGTGTGCGATTGCCTTGGTGTTGGGTGTAACTTTAATTATCCCAATCGGTGGTGCAGATATGCCTGTAGTTGTATCGATGCTCAACAGTTACTCTGGTTGGGCGGCTGCAGGTATTGGTTTTACATTAAACAATCCCGTATTGATTATTGCTGGTGCTTGCGTAGGATCATCTGGCGCAATTCTGTCTTACATCATGTGTAAAGCGATGAACCGCTCTATCTTGGCAGTCTTGCTTGGTGGTTTCGGTGCCGAAGCTTCTGCCGGTGGCGCTGATGATGGCGGTCCAAAGAACTACAAAACAGGTTCACCAGAAGATGCTGCCTTCCTTATGGAGAATGCCGACACAGTCGTGATTGTTCCTGGCTATGGCTTGGCAGTTGCCCGCGCCCAGCACGCACTAAAAGAATTAACAGAAAAGCTGACTCATCACGGTGTGACTGTAAAGTACGCAATTCACCCTGTCGCAGGTCGTATGCCTGGCCATATGAACGTGCTCTTGGCTGAAGCTGAAGTTCCTTACGATCAAGTATTTGAGATGGAAGACATTAATAGCGACTTTGGTCAAGCTGACGTGGTGCTGGTACTAGGTGCAAACGACGTAGTAAACCCGGCTGCTCGTACGCCAGGCAGCCCAATCTTTGGCATGCCAATTTTGGAAGCTTATAAAGCCAAAACAATTATTGTCAATAAGCGCTCCATGGCTGCAGGTTATGCTGGATTAGATAACGAACTTTTCTACATGGATAAAACTATGATGGTCTTCGGTGATGCGAAGAAGGTTGTGGAAGACATGGTGAAATCAGTTTCTTAATGGCTGCTTACTAAAAGCAAATAATTGACCGCCTTCGGGCGGTTTTTTATTACATCAAAATTTTTATATATCTCATTGCAAATAAAAACGCCTGGTCTTTTGAACCAGGCGTTTTAGTTTCTTCAGCAAGATAGCTGAGGAAGTGTGCGGCAATTACATCATGCCGCCCATTCCACCCATACCACCCATGCCGCCCATATCAGGCATGCCACCACCAGCAGAATCATCCTTTGGTGCTTCGCAAATTGCGCAATCGGTAGTCAACAATAAAGCTGCAACAGATGCTGCATTGACTAATGCAGTTTTTGTTACCTTAGTTGGATCGATCACACCTTGAGCCACGAGGTCACCGTACTCACCAGTTGCTGCGTTGTAACCGTTATTACCCTTGCTAGCCAATACTGCGTTCACAACTACGCTGGCTTCATCGCCTGCGTTAGAGACGATAATACGAAGTGGTTCTTCCATAGCGCGCAATACGATACTGATACCAGCATCTTGATCGGCGTTGTCACCTTTCAAACCTTTGATACCTTGCTTCGCACGTAACAATGCTACGCCACCACCAGGAACAATACCCTCTTCTACTGCAGCGCGCGTAGCGTGCAATGCATCATCAACACGGGCTTTCTTTTCTTTCATTTCTACTTCGGTAGCAGCGCCAACACGAATCACTGCAACACCACCTGCCAATTTGGCAACGCGCTCTTGCAACTTTTCTTTATCGTAATCGCTAGTCGCCTCTTCGATCTGAACACGAATGTTCTTCACGCGCGCTTCGATTGCTTTAGCATCGCCAGCACCGTCAATAATGATGGTGTTTTCTTTGCCAATTTCGATACGCTTCGCTTGACCTAAGTGCTCAAGAGTAGTTTTCTCGAGGGTGAGACCGATCTCTTCAGCAATGACTGTACCACCAGTCAAAATCGCGATATCTTCCAACATCGCTTTACGGCGATCGCCAAAGCCTGGAGCTTTAACAGCGCAAGTCTTGATGATGCCGCGAATGTTGTTCACAACTAAAGTTGCCAAGGCTTCGCCTTCAACATCTTCTGCAATGATTAACAATGGACGACCAGACTTCGCTACTTGCTCGAGTACTGGGAGCAAATCACGAATGTTGCTAACTTTCTTGTCAAACAAGAGTACGTATGGGCTTTCCAATACAGCAACTTGCTTCTCAGGCTGGTTAATGAAATATGGAGAGAGGTAACCGCGGTCAAACTGCATACCCTCAACCACTTCCAACTCATCTTCTAATGACTTGCCATCCTCAACAGTGATAACACCTTCTTTGCCTACTTTTTCCATTGCTTCAGCGATACGCTGGCCAATGCTGTGGTCGCTGTTCGCTGAAATTGAGCCAACTTGAGCGATTTCTTTAGTGGTTGTGCAAGGCTTGCTAATTTTCTTTAGCTCTTCAAGTGCCGCTGTAACTGCTTTATCGATACCACGCTTCAAGTCCATTGGGTTATGGCCTGAAACTACGTATTTCATACCTTCCCGCACGATGGATTGAGCCAAAACAGTAGCAGTAGTAGTTCCATCACCGGCAATATCAGCAGTCTTAGAAGCAACTTCCTTCACCATCTGAGCGCCCATGTTTTGGAGCTTGTCTTTGAGTTCGATTTCTTTTGCTACGGATACACCATCTTTAGTGATGATTGGGCCACCAAATGAACGCTCGATAACCACATTTCGACCTTTAGGTCCTAAAGTTACTTTTACTGCGTTCGCGAGAATGTTGACGCCTTCTACCATCTTGGTACGGGCGCTATCTCCAAATACGACGTCTTTTGCTGCCATGATTGAATTCCTTTCTTAGATACCGAATTACTTCTGTACAACAGCCATGATGTCTTCTTCGCGCATTACG
>CANGWT010000091.1 GCA_947457745.1 Burkholderiaceae bacterium
AAATAACACTCTTACAGGTCTGAGTGTTGAGGAGGCGGAAGAGTTGCATCGCAACCTCATACAAGGTACGCAATTTTTTGGGATGATTGCAGCGCTTGCCCATTTACTTGCTTATATCTATTCACCTTGGTTGAAGTAATTTAAGGAGCTTAAGATGATCTACGGAAAAATGTGGACAGTAGTAAAACCAACTGTTGGTATTCCATTGTTTTTGGGTGCAGTAGCTGTTGGTTCTTTTTCAGTTCATTTGGCATTATTAAATAACACAACTTGGGTGAAAGGTTTTTTAGAGGGTGGTCAATCTGCAAAATCTGCCGCCGCCTCTACGGCACCTGCAGCACCATTAGCAAAAAAATAAGTTATACCCTCCCTCATAAGACCTAGATCTAAAAATCTAGGTCTTATGTTTTTTTGCTTTGCATATCTGTCAGTTAAACTAAGTTTCACATGAATCGTTTTAGTCAAAAATTAATCAATACTTGGGCGAATCTAGGCCCTCGTTTTTTACCTTTTGCAGACGCTGCTTCTGCTGAACTACCACTAGGCAGATTACTCAGACTATCCCTATTTCAAGTATCGGTTGGCATGGCCCTGGTGCTGTTGGTCGGCACCTTAAATCGAGTGATGATTGTAGAGTTAAAGGTACCAGCATCACTAGTGTCGATTATGGTTTCCTTGCCCATTATTTTTGCACCCATTAGAGCCTTAATTGGTTTTCGTTCTGATACCCATAAATCTGCTCTGGGTTGGCGTCGGGTTCCTTATATTTGGATGGGAACCATGGTGCAATTCGGCGGACTAGCAATCATGCCTTTTGCTCTGCTCGTCTTAGCAGGTGCTGGTAATGCCAGTCAAGCACCAGCATGGGTTGGGCTAGCTGCTGCTGGGCTGTCATTTTTATTCGTTGGCGCCGGCATTCATACTACTCAAACTGTAGGTCTTGCATTAGCGTGTGATCTTGCGCCGCCTAAATCACAACCCAATATTGTTGGATTAATGTTTGTGATGCTATTAATAGGTATGATTAGTAGTGCACTGATTTTTGGTCAGCTATTAGAAGAGTACAGTCCTGGTCGCCTGATTCAAGTGATTCAAGGAAGCGCTGTTGTCACTATTGTGCTGAATGCGATTGCCCTCTGGAAGCAAGAAAGTCGCGAAGAAGCACGGGCAAGAGCGCAAGCAGCGAGAGAGCAAAATTTTAAAGAATCCTGGGAGACTTTCAAAGAAGGTGGCCAAGCTATTCGTCGCTTAATTGCCGTCGGTTTTGGCACCATGGCATTTAGTATGAATGATGTTTTATTAGAGCCTTATGGTGGTGAATTGTTAAATATGAGTGTGAGTGCTACGACTGTATTAACCGCTACTCTAGCCCTCGGCTGTTTATTTGGCTTTAGCATTGCCTCCAAAGTATTAAGCGCTGGTTACGATCCCTTTAAGATGGCCAGCAATGGTGCCAAAATTGGTGTACCCGCATTCATTTTTGTTATTGTGGCTGCGCCCCTTGGTAGCACACTCATTTTTGTTGTCGGGGTGCTGTTAATTGGATTTGGCAATGGTCTATTCAGCCATGGGACCTTAACTGCCACAATGAGATACGCCCCTGAAAATCAAAGCGGTTTAGCATTGGGTGCCTGGGGAGCTGTCCAAGCTACCGCAGCAGGTATTGCAATCGGTGTTGGGGGAATCTTTCGGGACATCATTGCCGGCATGGCCTCAAGAAATTATTTTGGCGAGGAACTCAATAGTCCAGCAACTGGTTATTGTGGTGTCTACATAATAGAAATCGTTTTGCTATTAATCACCATCTCAGCAATGACCAATTTTATTTGGCCAGCAAAGCCCGTTGAATCGACCGCCTAATTGAACCCATTCACCAGGCCCTCAAGCTTCTTGTTATCATCCCCAGAATGAGGAACTTGCCGAAATTAGCCGAAAAGGGCTTGATATTTTTTGGCTTCTTTATCAGCTCAATTAGTTTTATATTGATTACCTTGAGTCTGTGGGAGTTTATTTCAGTAGATATATTTGCTTATGGCATTTCTTCAGGCATTCGCGTACTAGGTAGCTGCGCTATCATTGGATGCCTTCTTAGCGCAATTGGCTATGGAATTGGAGATTATTTTAATAACGAAGTGAAGGAGTGAATATGTTTAAAAAATCAGATTACTTCATCCTCATGGCAGTGGTGATTTCTTTCTTCACGTCAGCCTATTTATGGTTTGTAGTCCAGGATCGAGAGCAGTCTATCTTTACTGCGCTCTGGGTTCCCTCAATATTTTGCTTTGGGATTTATTTCAAGTTGTCAGCCTTATTGAATCGTAAAAAATGAGTAATACAACATTACTCCTCGTATCGATCTTTGTTTTTTGTCTACTAATTGCCGGCCTGTATTACATGGTTCGAGAATTTATGGGAGAAGTACAAGATGTATTTCCTGATGTCAATGAATGGTTAGATTCCGATAAGAAGAAAAAGAAGTGATCGTTACTCTTAGTTAGAGTAATTTTTTAACCCCCTGAGCCATCTTGCTTGCGCCATCTGCAGATGCAAGTCTGCTGATTGATAGCCCATCTCTACTGACGAGAAATTTAGTGAAATTCCACTTAATACCCGTAGTTCCTAGAATTCCTGGAGCCTGCTCCTTTAGAAATGCATACAAAGGATGTTCAGCTGCGCCATTCACATCTATTTTCTCAAACATCGGAAATGTTACACCGTAGCTGCTACTACAAAATTGCTGAATCTCATCTGCTGAGCCGGGCTCTTGAGCTCCAAATTGATTACAAGGAAATCCTAAAATTTCCAGGCCAAGGGCTTTATTTTCTTCGTATAGTTTTTGTAAATCTCGGTATTGCGGCGTAAACCCACAGCGACTGGCCACATTGACTATGAGCAATACCTTGCCCGCATAATCCTGCAGATTTTCTTGGGCTCCATTGAGTCTTTTTAACGGGATATTCGGCAACATAATGCATTCTCCAAAATGATTAAAACGCTCTGCAAATATTCAATATTCAGGTCATAATAAATGGATTGGGAGGCTTAAGCTATATAGCTTTACCCCAACTGAATATCATCGTAATGAAAGGCTTGCGTGACACTGGATACAGCACCCTATCGAAGTTTGTGTACTGACTGCGGCATTTCTCGTACCAGTAATCCAAAACGCTGTGGTGATGCCTGCCAGTTCATCAAACCGAAATATCCCGAACTAGAAACTCAGGTACACGGCAGATCCAGAGACTTCAATCGTCCGGATGAGCTTCATTTTGGTCCATTCACCAAAATGTTGCGTGCAGGACTCAAAAATCCGAGTACAGGCGCCCAGTGGACTGGTATTACTACTCGCATTGGAGAACGTTTACTAGAAACTGGTGCAGTCGATGCCATTCTTACAATGACCGAGGATCCTAAGGATCGCTGGAAGCCATTACCCATCATTATCGATAAAGCGGCTGATATGGCTAAATGTCGTGGCATGAGAATGGGATATGCGCCACTACTCTCTCTATTGGAGCCAGCCATTGCCAAGGGTTATAAGAAAATAGCTGTCATTGGCATCCCTTGCCAAGTTTATGCCTTAAGAGCGCTTGAAAAAGAATTAGGTCTTGAAAAACTCTACGTCATTGGCACCCCTTGCTCAGACAATACGACGACAGAAAACTTTCATCACTTTCTATCGCTCATCAGTTCGGAGCCAGATGAGATTAATTATCTTGAATTTAGGGCTGACTACCATGTTGAGGTTCGCTTTAAGAATGGCAAGAAGAAAGAAATTCCATTTCTTCAATTACCGCTGTCCACCTTACCAAATGACTTCTTTCCTTTAACCTGCCGCACCTGCGTTGATTACACTAACGTTCTATCTGATATCACGGTTGGCTATATGGGTGGACAGGGAGAGCAATGGCTCATCGTTCGTAATGAGCGCGGTGAAGAATTACTCAATGTATTGGGGGATGAGGTGCGTACTTCTGCTCCTGGAACCGCAGGCAAACGTCATTCTGCTGTGGTCGGATTCATGAAGAATGTCGAGCGCGCAGCAGGTGGACTACCCTTAAGAAAAATGCCGAATTGGTTGAGACCGATTGTGGGTTGGTTGATGCCTAGAGTAGGCCCTCGTGGCTTGGAGTTCGCGAGAACGCGTGTAGAAATGAAAGCCATTGAAACAGTGCTTCATCTCAGAAGAGAGCAGCCAGCAAAAATGGCTTCTATGATTCCGAATCACATCTGGCCCCTGGTAGAACCTTACGGCATCAAACCCACGGACACTGAAACTCATAAACCCCTAGAATAAGTATTCTTACTGGAGCATTGCATGTCCCTACTCATCATTGGTCTTATTATTTTTCTTGGCAGCCACTCTTGCCGCATCTTTGCTGAACCATGGCGCAATCATATGATTGATCGCTTAGGTGAGGTGAAATGGAAGGGTCTATACACCATTATTTCCTTAATGGGACTGATATTGGTGGTGATTGGCTATGGCCAAGCTAGACAGGCACCCATTGTTCTATGGCAACCAGCGACCTATCTCATCCATATTGCGATCTTATTAAACTTAGTTGCCTTTATTTTCCTGGCAGGTAGTTCACCGAACAATAATGCTATTCGACTCAAGCTAAAGCACCCAATGATTTTGGGTGTCAAAGTATGGGCCCTCGCTCACTTGCTGGCTAACGGAACATTAGTGGACCTGATTTTATTTGGATCCTTTTTACTGTGGGCGGTGTTGGATTTCCGTTCAGCTAGGAAGCGCCCAATTCATATGCCAGAAAAGGCAGTTATAAGTACTAAAGCTACCATTACTGTTGTTGTCACAGGAATTGTGCTTTGGGCTGCTTTCATATTTGGACTACATCAATACTTGATTGGAGTTTCGCCCCTCGGAGCAAGATAAGTTCACCAACTATATGCACTTCAAGCATCTTCACTTATGCCTAGTCCCACTTCTTTTATTGGGATGTGATGCTGGTGGGCCAGCATTGGAGTCTATCAATAGTCGAAATAAGTCAATCCAATGCACTCTGAATTCTAGCCCACTACAAATAGACATCACCAAAGGTTCTTTGGACGCCAATCTGTTTTTGGGTGACAAGGAGATTAGAGTTAACTTGCTAGAGGTAAAAGACTTTTATCAAATATTAATGCGCTTTGATCCACAAATTGGACAACTCAAAATCAATAAAGCTGGCACAGAGTTGATTCAATTACGCAAAGCTCAGGAACGCACTGAATCGTGCTCAACAGAACTAAAACCCTCATAACCCCCAATCCTGTATCTTCGAAAATACTATGAATAAAATGTACTCCATCATTGGCCTGCTGGCATTTAGCTTGATTCATCATGCTGCAATTGCGCAAGGGGGTCAAAAACCTGTTGCGCCCATCAAGACTATTGCTTCGCTTGATGTACCTCGCTATCAGGGAACCTGGTATGAGATCGCAAAATTTCCAAATTGGTTTCAAAGAAAATGTATAGCCGATACCAATGCTACCTATAAGATCAAGGAAGATGGTAATGTGAGCGTTACCAATCGCTGCACATTTGAGAATGGAGAGAAAGGTGAGGCTCTTGGCACTGCAAGACAAATTGGCGACTCCACCTCTCCCACCCTAGAGGTTCGCTTTGCTCCAGCTTGGCTTGGGTTCCTACCGATGGTCTGGGGAGATTACTGGGTAATCGATATCGACCCTGAATATCAATTAGCCGCAGTGAGCGACCCCGGGAGAAAATACCTCTGGATTCTCTCGCGCACCAAAACGGTTGAGCCCAAAAAATATCAGGCGCTGCTAAATCGCCTCGTAAATAATAACGGCTTCAGTCTCGAACAGCTGAGCCTGACACCCCAAAATTAAACCGAAAATAGAAATTTGATAAAGGTAATTGCGATAATCAAACCTGAAAATGCAATGATCCCAATTAGATATATTTTTCCAGTTTTATTCTTTAAGGTTGTTGCGCTGTTATCTCTCATAACTCCACTCCTCTTCAGTTTTAGGACTAATTAAACGCTGCTGCTGAATGACCACTTCTTAAACCTTTGCAAAACCCAATAAATGGGCGGTATCTTTGAAGAAAATCTTCAAATGCGCCAGAGGGTCACGGCGAACCAGTTTTTTATTCATATATGATTCAAAGGTTAGGCGCTGCACATCTTTATCTTCACACATCTTGACAAAGCGCTCACGCCGTTTATCGTTGTTGTACCAAAAACGCTGCATGATTCCGAGCACCAAAAATACGGTACCGTGTTCCTTCATAAATTTTTTACGGGCTTTTGCTAACACCTTGCCATTGCCAGTCACAAGTAGCTCTTCTACTGCTTCTGCAGCAACACGACCACCGTACATGCCGTAGTAAATCCCCTCTCCAGATGCTGGAGCCACTACTCCAGCGGCATCGCCAGCCAACACCACATCTCTACCGTTATCCCATTTCTTTAAAGGCTTCATTGGTAGGGGTGCACCTTCATGTCTCAGCATTTCCGCATCCTCAAGGCCGGTCTGTTTTTTAAGGGCGGTGACTGCACTGCGTAAAGAAAAGCCCTTGTCAGCTGTTCCCGTACCGATACTCATGGTTTTACCGTGCGGGAATATCCAGCCATAAAAGTCTGGGGATAAAGCACCTTGATAAAATACATCGCAGCGGCTGCCGTCAAAGTCTGCAGGGGGATTGTCAGGAACTTTTACGATCTCGTGATAGGCAAAGACATACTCCACATCCTTCGCACCTGGAATAGCCTGACGGCCTACTCCTGATTTTG
>CANGWT010000092.1 GCA_947457745.1 Burkholderiaceae bacterium
GCGATGAGTGCAGCAGGTGTGATGGCCACGAATACTCCGGATGTATTAACCGATACCACCGCTGATTTTGGTTTTGCTCTGTTAATGGCAACTGCAAGGCGTATTTCAGAATCCGAGCATTGGATCAGAAATGGTCAGTGGGATAAATGGTCTATTGTTCATAACCCGCTTGGTATGGATTTGCATCACAGCACCATTGGCATTATTGGTATGGGTCGTATTGGCCAGGGCATTGCAAAGCGCGCACTCGGTTTTGGCATGAAAGTGATTTATCACAACCGGAGCCGTTTATCAGAGGCAAATGAAAAAGCTTGTGGTGCTACTTACGTTTCCAAAGAAGAATTATTGCGAACTGCTGACCATGTGGTATTGGTGCTGCCTTATACCGCGCAAAATCATCACACAATTGCTGCGGCAGAAATCGCCCTGATGAAACCTACTGCAACCTTAGTCAATATTGCCCGCGGCGGTATTGTGGATGATGCAGCTTTAGCGCAAGCATTGCAGAGTGGAAAGATTTTTGCAGCAGGCTTAGATGTTTTCGAGGGTGAACCTCAAGTGCATCCAGAGTTACTTAAGTGCAGCAATATTGTGCTAGCTCCGCACATTGCGAGTGCAACAGAAAAAACGCGTAGAGCGATGGTGGATCTTGCAGTAGAGAATTTGCGAGCGGCGCTTGATGGGAAGAAACCACCAAGTTTAATTAATACAGAAGTATTTAAAACATAGCTTAAAACTTAATCTGCTTCAATTTCTTCTGGGAGCTCGCGAAGGGCAAGTTCGATGCCGCCAAATTTACCTGCTACCCAGTTGTAGACCTTGCAAGCAATCCATAGCAAAGCAAAGCCCAGTAATGCGTTGAGGATCAATGCGGAGAGTACGGTAAATCCAGGAATGGCACCGTCACGAATGAATGCCACAAACAAGGCTAACAAGACAATCGGCACAGAGAAGCAGAGATAAACCAAAACCAGGGTTTTGGCGGTATGCATTGGGTCTACGAAGGCAATTTCTTTTTTGGTGAGTTTCATGAGGTGCAATCTTAAAGCAGTCCGTCGAAAAGCGCCACATCTACCCAGTCACCAGCCTCTATATTTCCTTGGTCGTGAGGCAGAATGACAAAGCAATTTGCCTCACTCATCGATCGTAAGATTCCAGCACCCTGGCTGCCAGTCAGCTTGACTGTCGGCTTGCCATCCGAACCACGCCCCATAATGGCGCGCTGAAACTCTGTTCGACCCGGTTTTTTCCGAATCGGTGCCTCGGTAATCGCTTGGGTCATTAGCTGCTCAGTCTGGCTTGCACCGTTGAGTTGCAATAAAGCAGAGCGTACAAATTGGTAGAAGGTCACCATCACTGCAACGGGATTGCCAGGTAGACCAAAGAAGAGGGTCTTACTGCCAGACTCATCAACTGGCTTAAGCATCCCAAAGGCCATCGGGCGACCTGGGCGCATGGCGATTTTCCAAAAGCCTACATCGCCTAACTCTTGCATGATTTGCTTAGTAAAGTCTGCCTCACCAACAGATACTCCGCCAGAGGAGATTAGAACATCTGCTTTAGATGCTGCATCTACGAAGGCGGCTTTAAGTGAGGCGGGATCATCGTGGACAATCCCGCAATCAATAATCTCTAAATTGAGGCGATTGAGAAGACCCGTCAGACTATAGCGATTACTGTCATAAATACTACCCGGATCTAAAGACTGCCCCAGGGATCGCAACTCATCTCCGGAAGAGAGGATGGCCACCTTGAGTTTGCGATGCACCTTGAGGCTAGCAATACCCAGTGATGCAGCTAGGCCAAGATCTGAAGGTCGCAATAAGCGACCGGCTGCAATGGCCGCTCTACCGCTTTGTAAATCTTCGCCACGCAAGCGGCGGTTCTCTCCACGCTTAACCTGATTTTGTTTAAATCCGATAGTTGACTCACTTGCGGATTCTGTAAATTCTTGAGGAATGACGGTATCGCAGCCATTGGGCATAAGAGCACCAGTCATGATCTTGAGGCATTCGCCTGGACCGATAGCTCCCTCATAAGGTTTACCAGCATAAGCAGTGCCAATAATCTTTAGAGTCATTAGATCTTGGCTACCGCCCAAGCAATTCCCGTTCAAGGCGAATCCATCCATGGCAGAGTTATCGGCAGCAGGGACGTCAATCGGGGAAAGTAAATCTTCCGCCAAAATGCGATTAATCGCTTGATCCAGAGTGACTAGCTCAATATCGCTCGCATTGTTCAGCTTGCGCGACTCTAGAAGTAATTCATTAACTAGGTCTGAGATAGCCTTGCGAGCTTCATCCACATGGAGTGAAGCAGTCAAGAGAATGGGGTTATTCGGGGAGTGCTTGATTGGCTCTGTCATGACGATACTTTTTCTAGGGCAGCCAACTCTTCTGGTGTATTGACGTTGGCGAATGCTTGAGAGTGTTCGAATACCACGGTACCAGATCGTAATTCTTTAAACCAGCGGTCAATTTTCAAATCCCCTCTGCTTAAAAAGGCATCCAAAGAATCTTGCAAATCACTTTTCATTAAACAGAAAACAGGTTGCGACCAAATCTTGCCGTCATCCTCTTTTGAGGAGGCAAAGACGAGCTCTAAATTATTACCCTCCAGTTCGACCGCCATTTTTTGAGCAAGGTCGGTTGGTAGCAAAGGAGAGTCGCAAGGCGCTGTCAGCAAGTAGGGTGTTTTGCAATGCTTCAGTCCAACTGAGAAGCCAGCCAATGGTCCAGAGAAATCGGGAGTTTCATCCATGAGCACTGGGTAGCCATAGTGTGAATACTTCGTAATGCTACGGTTAGCATTAATGAGAATAGTTCTGACTTGGGGTTTGAGTCGACTGATGGCGGATTCAATGAGAGGTTTGCCGTGAAAGGGAATTAAGCCCTTATCAATACCACCCATTCTTTGGGCGCGGCCCCCCGCCAAAATGAGTCCAGTAATATGTTCTGAGGTAATCATTAGCCGCCGATGTATGACATCTCTACTTTACGAGTGCTGATTGAAGCTGTGTTTGATCCTCGAATTTCTGAGTAATGATCATTGCGAGCTGACCATGTTGACATAATGGCGTTGGCAATTTCTAAATCACTTCTGCCGGAACGCAAGAGGGTTTTGAAATCAAAACCTTCGTTTGCAAATAGGCAAAGATAGAGCTGACCGTCAGTGGAGATACGCGCGCGCGTGCACTCATGACAAAAAGTTTGTGTAACGCTGGAAATAAATCCAATTTCACCAGAGCCATCAAGATAGCGCCAGCGCTGAGCTACTTCACCAGTATAGTTAGCCTCAATAGCTTCTATCGGAAAGACGGCATGAATACGATTAGCAACTTCTTGTGAGGGGAGTACTTGAGACATATCCCAGCCGTTAGAGCTTCCAACATCCATAAACTCAATAAAGCGCAGTGTCACGCCGCTACCTTTGAAGTGCTTAGCCATGCTAACAATCTCTTGATCGTTTACACCCTTCTTAACAACCATATTCACTTTGAGATTAGTAAAACCTACTTCTTGAGCTGCAGCAATTCCATCGAGTACATCCGTAACTGGAAAATCAACATCATTCATTTTTTTGAAGATGTCATCATTCAGGCCATCAAGGCTAATAGTGAGGCGATGCAAGCCTGCCGCCTTTAAAGCAGCCGCCTTCTTGCGCAAAATACTGCCATTAGTAGTTAAGGTGAGATCAAGAGGCTGATCTGCCGTGGTGCGAATCTTAGCTAGCATCTCAATCAGCACTTCGAGATTTTTGCGAAGCAAAGGCTCGCCACCGGTGAGACGAATTTTTTCTACACCGAGCGAAGCAAAGATAGTCGTTAAGCGTGTGATCTCTTCAAAGCTGAGTAATTCATTATGGGAGAGATAGGGATAGTCTTTGTCGAAGATTTCCTTAGGCATGCAGTAGGTGCAGCGGAAATTACAGCGATCAGTGACGGAGATTCGTAAATCACGCAGGGGACGTCCGCGGGTATCTTTACTTGAGGCATTCGCAGCCAAGAGTTGTCCTGGTATGGACGGCGTAAGGCCTTTACCTTCATCTAAACGTATGGGGATTACTTTTTCAACCATGCCTAATTATGGCTGTGAAACCGTGTTTCTGCCAAACTGCCAAATATCCTTGTGGGATAAATAGCAGTCTGGAGAAATTGGATTAAACCGTTTTTTCTTGGCCGCCGGTTTCAACTAAAACCATCGGGCCATTTTGCAAACTAACCGGCGCCTTTGGAGTTCTGCCTGTTGGCAAAATTTCTGGCTCTGCTTTAATTTGCGATTGCGCTTCTTGATGCTTGCTGGAGTCCGTTGCAACCCAGACCATGCCAGCGGACTGAACTACGCTATGTAACGGGGTTTCTTCAAGTGCTTGGAAAGCCACTTTAGGTAGCTCAGGCATCGGCTTGGCGATCACTTCAATTGCTGGAGCTTGCGCAGCTACTGGAGCAGCGTTATCAGGGCGATTGCTTTGACGTGGTGCACGTTGCTCTCTAGGCGCACGTGGTGCACGTTCTTTCACTTCATTAGAAGCTACAGGTGCAGTCGTATGTCCAAAGCTTTGGGCAATGTTCTGAATCGGCATTGAAGCAGATGCTCCAGCCATTCCTACTGGTGGGCCTGAGAATGAAGTCGCCACTGTAACAACTGAAGCAATTACTGCGTCACCAGAAGATTCAGTGCGTTCACCACGTTGACCCCGACCACGTCCACGACGGTTGCGGCCACGACCACGACGCTCTTCGCCATCTGCACTAGGGCTTGCATCAGATCCAGGAGCAGCTTCAGTAGCCGGAGTTACCGCAGCTTGATTTTCTGGTTTTAGATTGTTCGGGTTGCGATTATTGCCATTGCGGTTGCGACCGTCTTGACGGCCCCTACCTGAACCTGATTCGCGCGGCGTATTGGCACCTTCAGTATTTGCCGCACCTTCAGCTGGACGCTCAGCACGATCGTTACGCTCACCGCGACGACCGCGATTGCGGTTATTGCCGTTGCGATTGTTTTGGTTGCGACCACGTGGTGCGCTAGGAGCGGGCTGTGCTTCTGGTTTAGGTGCTGAAGAGAATAAGCTCTTAATGAATCCGAAGAATCCACCAGTGCTAGCAGTTTCTGCAGTTGCCTGTTCAGTACGTGCAGGACGTGGCTGACTTACTGGCGCTGGTGCATTTGGCGTAATACCTTTGACAGCAGCTTCAGGGCGAACTTTAAGGTCTGCATCTTTGCGGCTTACGGCGGTATCCGTTTCGAGTTCACGCGCAGCTTCTTCAGCCATCACGTAGCTGGCCTTTTGATCGTCAAGACGGGGGTCATCATGACGTAAACGCTCAAGCTTGTAATGCGGTGTTTCTAAATGCTTATTAGGAACCATCAAGACATTCACTTTGAAGCGTGACTCGATCTTGATTACTTCAGCGCGCTTCTCATTGAGTAAGAATGCAGCCACTTCGACTGGAACTTGTGTATGAATGGCGGCAGTGTTTTCTTTCATTGCCTCTTCTTGGATGATGCGCAAGACTTGCAAGGCAGAAGATTCGGTATCGCGGATATGGCCAGTGCCATTACAACGTGGGCAAGTGACATGACTACCTTCAGAGAGGGCAGGGCGTAAACGCTGACGGGACATTTCCATCAAGCCAAACTTGGAGATCTTGCCCATCTGAACGCGAGCACGGTCATGACGCAAAGCATCGCGAAGGCGATTCTCCACATCCTTCTGCGCTTTGCTCGATTCCATGTCAATAAAGTCGATCACGATCAAGCCACCCAAGTCACGTAAACGCGCTTGACGGGCGATTTCATCGGCAGCTTCTAAGTTGGTGCGCGTAGCAGTCTCTTCAATATCGGAGCCGCGGGTTGCACGTGCGGAGTTGACGTCGACTGAGACTAAAGCTTCAGTGTGGTCAATCACAATCGCACCGCCTGAAGGCAATGGCACGGTACGTGAGTAAGCAGTTTCAATCTGATGCTCGATTTGGAAGCGGGAGAACAATGGAACATCGTCCTGGTAACGCTTCACTCTTGGCAGGTTATCAGGCATCACCACCGACATAAATGCTGCAGCTTGCTCGTAGATATCATCAGTATCGATGAGAATCTCGCCGATATCTGGCTGGAAGTAATCGCGGATTGCGCGAATCACTAAGCTAGATTCGAGATAAATCAATAGCGGTGCTGAATTGCCTTTAGCGGCTTCATCAATCGCTGTCCACAACTGCATGAGATAGCTTAAATCCCATTGCAATTCAGTAGCGTCGCGGCCAATACCGGCGGTACGAGCAATGATGCTCATGCCATCGGGCACTTCTAATTGAGACATCGCCTCACGGAGTTCTTGACGGTCTTCGCCTTCAATGCGACGAGAAACGCCGCCTCCACGTGGGTTGTTTGGCATTAATACTAAATAGCGACCTGCCAAGGAGACGAAAGAGGTCAGGGCAGCGCCTTTTTGGCCACGCTCTTCTTTTTCTACCTGAACAATGATTTCTTGACCTTCGCGTAAGGCATCCTTAATAGAGGCATTACGTACGTCAATACCTTCTTTAAAGTAGGTGCGTGCAACTTCTTTAAATGGCAGGAAGCCATGGCGTTCTTCGCCGTAATTTACAAAGCATGCTTCGAGCGAAGGCTCAATGCGGGTGATAACACCTTTGTAAATATTGCCTTTGCGTTGTTCACGACCGGCAGCTTCGATATCGATATCGATGAGTTTTTGACCATCAACGATGGCAACTCGCAACTCTTCTTGTTGAGTTGCATTAA
>CANGWT010000093.1 GCA_947457745.1 Burkholderiaceae bacterium
CGACGTTCTTTTTGAACGCGTTGACCGGTCAGCAACATTTGACTGTCGGGGAAATTGAGCTTAAAGACACGTGCAGCATCGTTGCTAAGATCAGTCATACCCAGCTTCTCATAGGACTTCGTGAGAAGGTAGAGTGCTTCCTCAACAGCCGGCGCGCGATCATAATCTCGAATCACGAGCTGAGCTCTATTGGCAGCGGCTAAATAGGCACCGCGTTGATAGTAGAAGCGAGCCACAATGACATCTGCCTCTGCTAATGAATTTACGATATAGCGCATCCGATCTAAAGAGTCGGGGGCATATTTGCTATTAGGAAAACGCTCAACGACAACCTTGAAAGACTCAAAGGCTTCTTTAGCTGCCTTTGGATCACGCTCGCTTAAATCTTGCCCTGTAAATTTACCGAGCCAACCCAAATCATCATTAAAGCTGATTAAGCCTTTGAGGTAGTAGCCGTAATCTAAGTTAGGGCTACCTTGATGCAGCTTAATAAATCGATCTATAGCAACTTGGGCTTGGGCTTGCTCTTGTGCTTTCCAGTAGCAGAAGGCAGCATTAATTTGTGCCTGCTGAGAATAAGGTCCAAAAGGGAAGCGACCCTCTAGTTTTTCAAAATACTTGCCGCACTTTGCATAGTCAGCATCTTTAAGTTTGTCAGTGGCTTCGGAATAGAGTTTTGATTCTGACCAAGTATCAGTTTCATCTTTTTGGCCATCACTTGCACATCCACTTAGGACAAGGCAAGCAGCACTAGCGCTGACAAAGAGAGAAATAAGGGATTTTCTGGAAGATGCCCCAAGGATAGCTGCAAGCCTTAAACTGGCGTCTGTAATAACGTCCGACATAACTAAAAGGCTCTTTAAGCGTGGCATTGCCGCATACTCCCGATTCGAATCCCATTGATTATATCGATGATGAAGATTTCATAGCCCTAGAAGTTCCTCCTGAGGTGAGTGGAGAGCGTTTGGATAAGTTTCTTGGAGGCGCTTTGCCTGATTATTCCCGCAATCGCCTCAAATCTTGGGTTGAGGCTGGTGCGGTAATGGTAGATGGGAAAGTTACTAAAGTCCGTCATTTACTTCGTGGGAGCGAGAGTATTAAAGTGTTTCCACAAGAAATGCCTGAACAGTTCGCTTTTTCCCCCGAAAATATCGCGCTAGATGTTGTTTATGAAGATGACTCCATTATTGTGCTCAATAAACCTGCTGGACTCGTGGTTCATCCCGCAGCTGGTAATTGGACGGGGACCTTATTAAATGCCTTGCTGTATCGCTTTCCAGAGCTCAAGCAGCTTCCAAGAGCAGGAATTGTCCATCGCCTGGATAAAGATACCTCTGGATTAATGGTGGTTGCCAGAACAGATATTGCCCAAACCTCACTGGTAAGGCAACTTCAAGAGCGAACAGTTGGGCGACGTTACCTATCTTGGGTATGGGGTGATGCTCCCACACAAGGCAAGGTACTGGCAACGGTTGGTCGAGATCAGCGTGATCGACTCAAAATGGCCGCCGGTTCTGCTCAAGGTAAACCTGCTGCTACCTTATTTCGGCGCTTAGCCAAAGGCAGCTTTGACCAAAGTTCAGTTGCCTTGCTGGAGTGCCGCTTAGAGACTGGCCGCACCCATCAAATTCGGGTTCATCTAGAGTCTTTGGGTTTCCCTCTTTTAGGTGATCCGGTCTACCGCAAGAGGACTCCTGGAGCGGCTAAATCATTGCCTTTTAGTCGCCAGGCTTTACATGCATATGCCTTAAGCCTCCAGCACCCAGCAACTCAAGAAATCATGACCTGGTTTAGATTACCTCCCCAAGATTTGATTGATTTATTGCCCTTGGTGGGAATGACTGAAGCTGACTTGCCAAGAGAAGAGGTTTTAATGGCCTCCATTAAAAATGATCAACGCTCTCAATAAAATCGAGCCAAGCTGGGCTGTGTCGCAGCAAATTCAGGCTTTTTGCAGCACCCGCCAAGGTGGCCTGAGTAAAGCACCATTTAATAGTCTTAACCTTGGACTTAATGCGGGTGATGATTCAGTAGTTGTTCTACAAAACCGTAAGATCCTTAGGTCAGCGCTACCTTCTGAGCCACTTTGGCTCAAGCAGGTTCATGGCGCCACTGTAAGTACTCCGACCTCAAGAAATGCTTTGGGCAATGGGCCATATGAGGCAGACGCCTCAGTCACCAATATCCCAAATGAGGTGCTGGCTATTCTGACTGCAGATTGTATGCCCGTGTTATTTGCAAGCAGGAGTGGTGATGTGATTGGAGCGGCTCATGCTGGTTGGCGTGGCTTAAGTAGCGGCATTCTGGAAAAAACCATTGATGAAATGATTGTGCTATCTCCAGGCCTCACAAGGAGTGATATCAGTGCGTGGATGGGACCGGCAATTGGGTCGAGCGCATTTGAAGTGGGCGAGGATGTTTTACAAGCGTTTTCTCAGCAGGGCCAAGGCATCTTATCCAAGGCCTTTATTCCCATTATTGAGACTCCCGGAAAGTACTTGGCCGATTTATATTTGCTCGCAAGAGATCGCTTACTTTTAATGGGTATAGAGCAAATTGATGGTGGTGAGTTTTGCACTGTTCATGATTCAGAGCGTTTCTTTTCATACCGCAGGGATAAGGTAACGGGACGCTTTGCCTCTGTCATCTGGATTTCAGAAAGAGCTTAATCTTGGGGTTATTACTAGCTCTAGGGCTAGGGTTAGTGCGTATAACCCTTCCAGCCTGATAGATGGAGAATGGTCTCAATAACTTTACGAGAACATTATGTTTGCAGGCATGAATACAGGTGTAGCGCCATCATTGGCCCCACACCATATGGCGTTAATTCCTCCAGAACGCTTAGCGGAAATTCAAAAAGAATACTTCACTGAGTTCTCCCATCTTGCAACCAATCCTGAGGCCGTCGAAGTAAAGGATCGCCGCTTCTCTGGCAAAGCTTGGCACTCCTCATGGAGCAAAATGATTGCAGCAACCTATTTGCTGAACTCAAAGCATTTGATTGCGCTTGCTAAAGCAGTTGATGCGGATGAAAAAACTAAGACGAAGATTTTATTCACTACAGAGCAAATGATTGATGCCTTGTCACCATCAAACTTTATTGCAACTAATCCTGAAGTTCTTGAAAATATTATTAGCTCCCAAGGTCAGTCTATTCAAAACGGCATTGTGAATTTGCTTGGCGACCTGAAAAAAGGGAAAGTTTCTCAGACCGATGAAAGTGCTTTTGAAGTCGGCAAGAATATTGCAACAACTGCTGGTCAGGTGGTATTTCGCAACGATCTCTTTGAATTAATTCAGTACACGCCATTAACAGAGACTGTTTATGAACGCCCATATCTAATGGTGCCCCCTTGCATTAATAAGTACTACATATTGGATCTTCAGCCGGATAATTCCGTTGTCCGTTATATGGTCGAGCAGGGTCATACTGTTTTCCTGGTCTCCTGGAAAAATCCTGACGCCTCTATGTCTAAAGTGACTTGGGATGACTATGTTGGCGATGGTGTGATAAAGGCGATTGAGGTGGTGCGAGATATTGGTGGTACAGACCAAATTAACGCACTTGGTTTTTGTGTTGGGGGTACATTAACTTCTACCGCCTTAGCAGTTTTGGCAGCCCGTAAAAAAGATTACATTGCCAGTCTAACCTTGTTCACTACTCTTTTGGATTTCAGCGATACCGGCATCCTAGATGTCTTTATTGATGAGGGCATGGTGAAGTTACGCGAGAGTACTATTGGTGGCGAGGCTGGTAAATTTGGCATGATGTCAGGCTTAGAGTTGGGCAATACTTTCTCCTTCTTGCGGCCAAATGATTTGGTATGGAACTATGTTGTCGAGAACTATCTGAAAGGTAATTCACCTCCGCCGTTTGATTTACTCTATTGGAATGGAGACTCAACCAATCTCCCTGGTCCAATGTACTGCTGGTATCTACGTCATACCTATTTGCAAAATGAATTGATCAAACCTGGCAAGCTCACCGTTTGCGGTGAAAAAGTTGACTTAGGCAAGATTACTGTTCCAGCCTATATCTATGCATCGCATGATGATCATATCGTGCCATGGAAGTCAGCTTATGAATCTACCCACATATTAAAAGGTAAGAATCGATTTGTTTTAGGTGCTTCTGGACATATTGCAGGTGTAATCAATCCGCCGGCAAAAAATAAGCGTCATTATTTTGAAAATAATAAGTTAGCCAAGACTGCAGATGAATGGTTGGCTGCAGCAAAAGATATCAAGGGTAGTTGGTGGCCTAACTACGCTAAATGGTTAGAGGAGTTTGGTGGCAAGAAGGTAAAAGCTAGCAAGACGTTTGGTAATGCACGCTACAAAAAACTAGAAGCAGCGCCTGGTAAGTACGTGAAAGAAAAAGTATCCGCAGCTGCTCAATAATATTTTTATAAGGGGAAATACATGTCTCAAAAGATTGCTTACGTAACTGGTGGTATGGGCGGCATTGGCACTGCTATTTGTCAGCGCCTTGCCAAGGATGGCTTTAAGGTGATTGCTGGTTGCGGCCCGAATTCCCCTCGCAAAGATCGCTGGATTGGCGAACAAAAAGCTTTGGGTTATGACTTTATCGCTTCCGAAGGCAATGTTTCGGACTGGGATAGTACGGTTGCCGCTTTTGATAAGGTCAAGGCTGAAGTGGGGCGGGTCGATGTTTTGGTCAATAACGCCGGAATCACTAAAGACAGCGTATTTCGCAAAATGACCCCAGATCAGTGGAAAGCAGTGATTGATACCAATCTCAATTCTTTATTTAACGTCACTAAACAAGTTGTAGATGGCATGGCTGATAACGGTTGGGGTCGTATTATCAATATCTCCTCTGTTAATGGTCAAAAGGGTCAGTTCGGCCAGTCTAACTATTCAACAGCAAAAGCGGGCCTGCACGGATTTACGATGGCCTTGTCACAAGAGCTGGCCTCTAAAGGCGTAACGGTGAATACGGTTTCCCCTGGCTATATTGGAACCGATATGGTCAAAGCCATTCGCGAAGATGTTCTTGAAAAGATTGTTGCCGGCGTTCCGGTCAAGCGCTTAGGTACTCCCGAGGAGATCGCTTCGATTTGCTGCTGGATTGCTTCTGAAGACGGCGGGTACGCTACCGGTGCTGACTTCTCCTTAAATGGCGGTCTACATACGGGCTAAATCCCCAAAAATAGAGTTTTAGTGGTCTCCTCATCGGCATATTTACCTTTAGCTCAAACTAGGGATAAACTATGCCGATGTTGCATTGCAGTACCAAGAGTTAGGAAAAAACTACATGGCCACACGTTCTAAAAAAGCCGGCGATAGCCGCTTAATCAAGAAGTATCCCAATCGTCGTTTATATGACACCCAAACTAGCGCCTATGTCACGCTGGCTGATATTAAAAATTTAGTAATGGCTGGCGATGCTTTTAGTGTCGTAGATGCAAAAACTGAAGATGATTTAACTCGCAACATCTTGTTACAAATTATTCTGGAAGAAGAGGCTGGTGGGGCTCCAGTTTTTTCAACTCAAATGCTTTCTCAAATCATTCGCTTCTATGGTAATTCCATGCAAGGCTTGATGGGTAGTTATCTTGAAAAGACTATGCAATCTTTTGTGGATATTCACAATAAGTTAGGCGATCAAACTGAGGGGCTAGGTGCAGGCAGCACACCCGAGGCTTGGGCCAAGATGATGAATCTTCAAAACCCCATGATGCAAGGTCTCATGGGCAACTATATGGAACAAAGTAAAGATTTATTTGTGAAGATGCAAGAGCAATTGCAAAATTCTCCGAACATGTTCAGTAGCTTCCCCTTTTCTGGGTCAGCCAATAAGACTGAAAAAGAATAATTGTGGCAGGTAAAGTTGGTTTTGTTTCCTTAGGATGCCCTAAGGCGCTAGTTGATTCTGAACTCATCCTCACGCAACTGAGCGCTGAAGGATATGAGACCGCCAAAGATTACTCTGGTGCCGATCTGGTGGTTGTGAACACCTGTGGCTTTATTGATTCCGCAGTAGAGGAGAGTCTCGCAGCGATCGGTGAAGCCTTGTCTGAAAATGGCAAGGTGATTGTGACTGGTTGCTTAGGTGCCCGAAAAAATGCAGACGGCAGCGATCTTATTAAGAGCATTCACCCCAAAGTCCTTGCTGTAACTGGGCCGCATGCCACACAAGAGGTAATGCAAGCCATTCATTTGCATCTCCCAAAACCGCATGACCCCTTTACTGATCTATTGCCACCGATTGGTGTCAAGCTCACGCCAAAACATTATGCGTACTTAAAGATATCCGAGGGTTGCAATCACCGCTGTACTTTCTGCATTATCCCAAGCATGCGAGGTGACCTAGTTTCGCGTCCGATTGGTGAAGTCTTGTTAGAAGCAAAAAAATTATTCGAGTCAGGTGTAAAAGAATTGCTGGTTGTTTCGCAGGATACGAGCGCTTATGGTGTTGATATTCAATATCGCACTGGCTTTTGGGATGGCAAACCTGTAAAGACCCGAATGTTTGATTTGGTGAACGCCTTAAATCAAATTGCAAGGGAGCATCAAGCTTGGGTGCGTCTGCATTATGTTTATCCTTATCCACACGTAGATGACGTACTGCCCTTGATGGCGGAATTCTCAGAGCATGGATATGGCGTCTTGCCATATTTGGACATTCCATTGCA